>JAGVIF010000453.1 GCA_020056205.1 Lentisphaeria bacterium
GAATTGACGTGTCGGCGAATCTGTAATCAACGTTGAATTCGGCGCAGGCCGTCCTTATTTTTTTAAGATATTTATCAAGTTCGGAGAGATAGAATTGCTTTATCTGCGCCGGTTCGGCAAGCAGAACTGACTGCATTTCAAGATCTTTGAACCGAACAGGCCTGTCAAACTCAAAATCAAGCTCTTCTTTGGCAATAAGATGAAAAACCGCAAGATCATGTTTTCTATGTTTCATGTGCTGGAAGCAGTCCAAAAGCCTGTCAACGTCCTCGGTGAAGAGGTCGGAAAATAGTATTATCATCGCCCTCCGCCTGATTTTCTCCGCCATGTTGTGCAAGACCGTTACGATGTCTGTTTTGCCTTCCGCTTTCATGGCGAGCAGAATCTCCCTGATATTTTTGATATGTCCGGGATTGTTGCGCGCCGGAATGTCTTGAATTATTTTTTCGCTGAAACATTGAAGCCCAACCGCGTCTCCCTGCAGAACGGCTATTTGCGCGATAGTGAACGCCATCTTGATCGCCTGTGACAGTTTGCCGTCTTTTTCGTTCGGAAACGCCATTGACTTACTGCAGTCTATCACAACGTGACAGCGCATATTGGTGTCCGCCTCAAATTCCTTCACATAATAGCGGTCGGTGCGGGCAAGGACTTTCCAATCAAGGGTTGAAATGTCGTCTCCGTGAACGTATTTTCTGTATTGGGAGAACTCCACGCTTGAGCCCTTGTTCGGGCTTTTGTGGATGCCGGAAAATGTGCCCTCAACTATTCCTCTGGCTTTGAGGGGCAGTTTTGAAAGCTTCGCCAAGACATCGGAATCAGTCAGGCTATTGTTGAGGCGCTCAACGGTTTCCGTCTTCATATTCTTTTATAAGGCGTTCTATTATGTTTTCGCTCGTGATGTTTTCCGTTTCGGCGTGGAAACTCAGAAGGATTCTGTGCGAGAGAACTTCCGGCATTATTGCGTCCACATCCTCTTTTCTTACAAGATAGCTTCCTTTCAGGACGGCGCGCGCCTTTGCCCCGATTATCAGATATTGAACAGCCCTCGGACCTGCTCCCCATGTTACAAGATTTTTTATCCAACTGGGGGCGCCGTCAAGATCAGGGCGCGTCTTTCTCACTATTCGGACGACATAATCATATATGTGGTCAGGAACCGGAACCCGCCTGACAAGTTTTTGATACTCGACAAGTTTTTCTCCGCTCATTACTCTGGATATTTCCCTCTGTCCATCGGAAGTCGTTGTCCTTGCGAGCATCAACTCATCCTGATACGAAGGATATTTGACTTTTATGAAAAACATAAATCTGTCAAGTTGCGCTTCCGGCAGGGGGTAGGTTCCTTCCTGCTCAATCGGATTCTGGGTGGCAAGCACGAAAAATGGTTCGTCAAGAAAATATGTTTTTCCGGCCACCGTAACCTGTTTTTCCTGCATCGCCTGCAAAAGGGCAGCCTGTGTTTTCGGGGGCGTCCTGTTTATTTCATCGGCAAGGATGATATTCGCAAATACAGGTCCTTTTATAAACTCGAAAGACCTTTTGCCGTACTCGCCTTCCTGTAAAATTTCAGTTCCGAGTATGTCTGACGGCATCAGGTCCGGCGTGAACTGAATTCTGCTGAATTTGAGATACATGCTCTCGGAGATGGAATGAACCATCAAAGTTTTTGCAAGGCCCGGAACGCCCATCAAAAGCGCGTGCCCCCGCGAAAGAACGCAAATGAGAATTTTCTCGATCACATCGTCCTGTCCGTGTATTACTTTAGACAATTCAAATTTTATTCCGGCGCATTTTTCCCTGATTTCATCTATCCCTGTCACATCGCCGCTTTTTGTTTTCAAATCTTCCATTTTTTCTCCTTTGAAATTGCCGCTTTTTTCAGGGTTGGCATCGCTATCGGCGCCGGTATTGATTTCAGATTGCCGATTGCCGATTTCAAAATTCTTCACCACAGAGACACAAGGGACACACGAAAATTTAGAATTTAGAAAACTTTTCTACTTTTTTTCACTCTGACACTTTGACACTCTGATACTATCGATCTCCCGAACTTCTCATTTGGCTTAGCATTCGACCCCGACCCCGATTCCCTCCGCCAACGCAAGTTCACTGACACTGCGCTATCTCTTGGGGCAAAATGCGTAAGTAGATAGACCCTGAACGGTGAACCCTGAACGATGAACCCTGAACGGCATACCTATCAAGCTAAAGCAAGGTTGAACTCATTTGAACACCCAATATCCAACACTCAATCTCCAACCGACGAAGGACAGAAATA
>JAGVIF010000108.1 GCA_020056205.1 Lentisphaeria bacterium
ACGCTCTTCCGATCTTCTCTCCTTTCAACGCCCCCGACTGGACGATTGAAAAACTCAAAGGACCCCTCCCCTCCGAGGGCGAAGGCGTCCAAATCTTCCGAAACGCGGCCGCCTTTGCCGCGGAAAACCTCTTGTGAACATATTTGAGTTACAGGGCACTATCCCGATTCGAAAGATTATGAACAATTTACCCGCTTAAAATAAGAAGTAACCTTTTATCTTTTGCCCGACGGAATATCTTAACGACATGAACTTAAAAAACAAAACTTCAAAAAAGGGGATCTTCATCACATTTGAAGGCCCTGAGTGCGCCGGTAAAACCACTCAAATAGCGCTTCTGAAAGAATATCTTTCCGAAAAGGGAAAAAGAGTCATTGCGACAAGAGAGCCGGGCGGAACCGAAATCGGCGAGCAAATCCGTAAAATAGTAAAACATCTCACAGGGAAAGACGCCGTCGTTGACGAGGCCGAAGTTCTGCTCTTCGCCGCAGGCAGAGCTCAACACGTTAAGACCGTCATCAAACCGGCTATGGATGAAGGGGTCGTCGTAATAAGCGACAGATTTGCCGATTCAACAACCGCATATCAGGGTTACGCAAGAGGAATAAACCGGGATTTTGTCCGCAAACTTAATGAATTCGCGACCTGCGGGCTTAAACCGGACATAACCATTGTCCTCGATATGCCGGCCGAAGAAATTCAAAAGAGAAGCTCCAAAAGACAGGAAACTCTTTTCATCGAGGACAGGATCGAATCGGAGGAGATAAATTTTCACAGGAAAGTCAGAAATGCCTTCATAAAAATTGCGGAAGAGGAGCCGGAACGGGTGAAAATCATATCGGCTGTCCAACCCATTGAAACCATCCACGCACAAATCAGGGAAATTCTCCATGCCGTTGAGGGACTTTGAAAATGAGTTTTCGGCCGCAGTCAGATCATTGCGCAACGCGTCTCTGAATAACAGAAGCGCTCATGCCTATCTTCTTCACTGCGACCAGCCTCCGCTTGCCGAAAATTTTTCAAAAGCGCTCGCCCAGACTATCGCGTGTCCTTCGCGTTCCGATGACGGCGACGCCTGCGGACGCTGCAAAGTTTGCGCTCAAATCATGGAGGAAAAATATCCCGATCTTTTTACGATAATGCCAACGTCGAAATCGAGGCGTATAAAAATAGGCAAGGACGACACCGACCCGGACTCCATAAGATGGTTTCAAGCTCTTTTTTATTTCTCCGGCACGCACGGAACCGGAAAAAAAATAGGAATAATCCATGACGCCGACTGCATGATGCCGCAGGCTCAAAACGCCTTTCTCAAAACGCTCGAAGAACCTCCCCCAAATTCCCATTTTATCATCTGCGCGCCCAATCCGGCCGGGCTTTTGCCGACATTCCGTTCAAGATGCCAGCGCATAACGCTTTTGCGAAATTCGCAAAAATACGATTTTTATGGAGCAGACGATTTGATTTCAATTCTGAGCTCTCTGCAGACTGCGGATAAAAACATTGCCGCCGCCGAAAACGCATCGGCTAAAATTATAAAAATTTCTGAGGCGCTGAAAGACAAAGCAAGGGAGAAAATTGAAAAAGCATGGGACACAATATTGCAGCAGAGCAAACAGATGGAATCCGGTTCCAGAGAAATTATCGAAGGCAGACTCGACGCCGCAATACAGGCCGAATATCTTCTCTCGCGTGAATCGCTTCTAAGCCTGATTCACTGCCGGTTATCGCAGACATACCAACTCTCCAAGGGAATTCCAATCACGGAAATGCCGAATCCTGAACTCATGAACAAAAATCAGAAACTCGACGTTGATGAAAAGAAAGCTCTCAATGCGTTAAAAGAGGCGGAATCATTCCTGCAAACAATGAAACTGAATGTTGACGAAAAACTCGCCATCTATAAATTCTGCTTCTCAATCGTTTTTTCTTAATTCCAAAATATCCGGGAAATTTCGTATGCGCTAAATTTGACAAATCCGTCAAATGTGCTATCTTTCTCGCAAACTAAAAAAAGGGGGTCTTTTATGAAAAAGTGTTTTTTACTGGGAATCTGCGTTTTTTCGGCGGCATTGCTTTGCGCTGAAAATTCCGTAAATCTGCCGATAAGGAACCGGACGATTGATGAAACCGTTCTTCGCGAATCAATAGCCTCAATTCAAAGAGGGGTTGATTTTCTGACCGACCATCAATCGGAGAATGGTTCATGGTGCAATCATCCTGCGATAACGGGTCTGGCCTGCATGGCTCTCGCCAAAAGCGAAAGCAAAAGAAATCCGCAGATAAGAATAGACGCGATTGAAAAAGGCAGAAAATATATATTGTCATTCGTTCAAAAAGACGGCGCGATATGGGTGGCAGGGCAGCAAAATGAATATCCCAATTATACAACCGCGATATGCCTCTCCGCCCTTGCCATAATCGGAAACACGGAAGATGAAGGTATAATGAGAAACGCGCGAAAATATCTCATAGACTCACAACTTGATGAGAATAATCCAGGCAATCCGACGGATAAGGATAATCCGTTCTACGGCGGAATTGGTTATGGAAAATCCGGCCCCGGCGGACCCGACCTTTCAAACACCCAATGGGCTCTCGAAGCTCTCTACCTTACCGAATATCTCGACAAAGAACCGAATTTGAAGAATAAAGAAGACGCTGAAAAAGCCCAACTCGCATGGAAAAACGCAGTATTGTTCTTGAGCCGTCTTCAAAATCTCCCTGAATCCAACGACCAGGTTTGGGTCGTAAAAGACAAAAATGATCCAAGTTACGGCGGATTCGTGTATAAACCTGATGAAAGCAAGGCCAGCCAAAAATTCAACGACAACCAGTCTCTCCGTTCCTACGGAAGCATGACGTATGCGGGACTAAAAAGCATGATCTATGCGAAACTCGCAAAAGACGATCCGAGAGTCAAGGCGGCAGTTGAATGGGCGTCGAAAAATTATACCCTTGATGAAAATCCGGGAATGGGACCGGAGGGACATTATTACTACCTCAACACATTCGCGAAAGCGCATTCGATTATCGGAGATGATTTTGTGAAAACCAAGGACGGAAAGGAACATTCGTGGAGAAATGAAATCCTGAAAAAATTCCTTGAACTTCAGAAGGAGGACGGACACTGGCACAACGAAAAACACGGACGCTGGATGGAATCAATACCTGAACTTGTCACCGCTTATTCTCTCCTCGCAATGGAAGCCGCGCTCGGCCCCGATATCGATCGCTGAAGAATCCATCGTAAATATTTAATATAAAAGGACTTGCATGTATTTCAAATCGCTGTATGACAAAGGGTTATTAGTTATAGGTTAAAGGCACAGAGACGCAAGGGACATAAAAATCAAGAATTCAGGAGTCAGCGGCCTACCCCGAGGCGCAAGCGCTCGGGGTTTTATCAAAATGAAACTAAATTGATAAAATCTGTGTTCATCGCTGTTCATCTCTGGTTAAGTTTCAAAAGAGCTTTTTGTTAATGATCTCCATTCATCTCGAATAAAATGCGAAGTCGCTTGATTTAACATGAATCTAATCCCGCCCTCGCTGAATCATAATAAATGGGCGCCAAAATGCACCTTATAAATCGTGATGATGAATTTGCCGTTCTCCGCTTGGAAAGCGAAGAACCAGCGCGGCGTAGTCCGCAAGGCGAAGCCTCCGGTTTCGCCGTTGCGGATAACAGCGCGCCATTGGATTTCAGGGGAATCCAAGGCAAATTTAAATTGCCTTCTCTTTGCGTTCTTTGCGGCTTTGCGTGAGGCATGTTTGAATGCTCAACGTGTTTTGCCCCGTCTGTGAGGGCGAGACAAGGATTATGTGAGAAATATGTTAATTCGCGTTTTCAAAGGCTTTCGAAGATTGCAAAGAGAAAAGACACGCTATAGCATAACACTGAAACTGAAATTTAAATTCG
>JAGVIF010000156.1 GCA_020056205.1 Lentisphaeria bacterium
AAAGAGCAGGGAGGATGCCTGTTGATAGTCTTTCTTCCCGTAGGAATCAACGAGGGCGCTTACGCTATTGATCGCCGATATTTCGCTTTCCGCCTTTTTCAGATCGTCCACAAACTGAACCCACCCGCTTTTTTCGGGATTCGCGGCCACCGAGAATTTATCGAGGAAAGAGCCGATAAGATCAAAAATACCGTTTTCAATCATGTACGAAGAAAAAACCTGAAGGGCTTTTTTGTCCGGCTTGTATGAACTGTTATTAAGGAGATATTGTTCGATTATCATTTTTATATCTTGCGGCAACAACTGATCCCATAGTATCGTCTTTCCCATCTTGCCCTTGTCCATTTGCATCTGCATTTTTATGCCTTTTTCGTTGATTTCCTCAACAGTATATCCTTTCTTGACCCCTTGTATTGAGAGCGGCTTGTCCTTGAGGAGATCCGCGGACTTAATCATCTCTCCGGGTAAGGCGGCGGAAGAATCCAAATAATTTTCTTTTATAAACTTGGATGAATCGGCATAACGTTGAGGAATAAATTTTCCGGAATTTTTCTCCCACGCATCGAGAGCTTCTTTGAGGCTGCGCGATTTTTGGCCGGCCGCAAGGCATTTGTAATACCCGTCTATAGCCATATTGGCGGACAGCTTATCCCTCCTTTCCTGCCGGGCTTTCTCCGTCAACGCTTTTTGCTCCTCCATTTGCCTCTGTCTTTCCGCTTTTTCCGCCTCAAGATATTTCTCCTGTTCTCCGGCGCGCATCTTTTCAGTTGTTTCAATTATTTTCAGGTATGCCGAATTTAGGAGCGCCCTTTTTTCTTTGGGAATTTGAAAAGAAGCCTTGCCGTCTGAAGCAACGCTTAATATGGATTCAATCCTCTTGGTTGTAAATTTTAGCCGGGCGTAGTCTCCTTTGTTCAGGTCATCCGAATTGCACAGCGTAATTATCTCATTTATTTGAGAGTTGCCGGACTCCGCGTTTTTCAGGCGTTTTTCCTCGTCTGCCTTGGACTGAGCCAACTTGTTCCTTAACGAATTATAGACTTCTGATGCGTCGGGAGGCAGTGAGTCCTTGTTTTTCTCAATGAATTTTTCGATGATTTTAATCGCGTCTTCGTTCGGCGCGGCTCCGGCTCTCGATTTTACTATCTCCCATTCCTTCAATACGCCGGAGGAAGGTTCAGCTTTTGAAACTTTAACCGCAGCCTTAGGCGCATTGTCCGTCTTCGAATTTTTTAAATACAATGCCGCGGACACGATGACAAGGAAAAACAAAATTGCCGCGAGCGCCGATATAATATGAAACAACTTGACGCCTTGCTGTTCAGGAGATTCCACATGTTCCGAATCTTTTTTTTCGACATGAGACCAATGAAATACTTTTCTTTCAAAGTCCCTTATCTTTTCAAGAGCGGATACCGTTTCGGCCCAGTTTTGAGGACGCTCTTCAGGGTTTTTCGCCAAAAGCCTGTCCACTATGTCGGATGTGGGCTGATTCACATCTCTGTTGCGTTCGTTGAGCGGAATATGGCGCTCCGTCAGATGTTTTCTCATTACAGCATCCGGGTCTTCGGCGTAAAACGGAGGCGTTCCGGCAAGCATATGATAGAGCGTGGCGCCAAACGAATACATGTCCGACTGGCATCCTATTCTCGTGATATCGCCTGATATTACCTCAGGCGGAGCATAAAGAGGCGTAGCCATTACTCCGTCCTTGAATGCCTTCTCATCGTGAGCGGATTTGGCGAGCCCGAGGTCGGCGAGCTTGACGCCGCCGCTCGTATTTATGATTATATTGTCAGGTTTTATGTCTCCGTGCGTCAGTTTCTGTCTTTCCCACGCATACTGAAGAGCGCTCGCGATTTTTACGCCGATTTCGATGGATTCCTTCGGGGGAATAATTCCGTCTCTCATTATCCTTGTGTCAAGCGTCTCTCCTTCAACAAGTTCCATCGCGAAATAGTATATTCCGTCTATCGTACTGCCCGCGTCGTACACCTGAACGATATTCTGATGGTTCAAATTTGCGGCGGCTCGCGCCTCCCTGAAAAATCTTTCAACGAATTCGTGGTCGTCCGCCAGATGCTCCGCGAGGACTTTGAGGGCGACGTACCTTTCGAGATTCATTTGCTTGGCTTTATAAACAACCCCCATCCCGCCCTGCCCGATTTTACTCTCTATGAGAAAACCGTTGATTATGGTTCCCATATCGAGTTTCGCGTATGACGGAGTGAACAGGGTCGTTCCGCATAAAACACATTTCATGGAGCCCGATGCGGAATCCGAAACGAGATCCATTTGTCTTTTGCAAATATGGCAGAACTGGCGCATTTTTAACTATAGAGCCCCAAGCAGCATACTGCCGAATGTCGCTATCGGCGCCTGCTCCCTGAAATCTTCAACCGCCCCTTTGATTTGATAAACAGCCGACTTTGTCTCGTAGTATAGCGTGTCGTCGTTGAGCATTTTTCCAATAGTCCCCTTTCCCTCCGCAAGGCCGTCGGTAATCTTGTTCAAAGATTTCACAGCCGCGGTGAGTTCCTCATAGAGCTTTCCATCGTCGTATGAAATTCTCCCGAGCGACCCTTTTCCCTCCGCCAACTGCGCTGAAAATTTTTTCAAGTCCTCGAGTGTCTGTTTTAAATCGTTATAGACTTCCTCGTTCGCGAAAAGTTTTCCGATGGTTCCCTTGCCTTCGCGGGTGTCGGCGAGGATATTTTTAAATTCTTCGGCGGCCTTGTCCACTTGAGCAATAGTTTTTTTCGCGTCATCGTATATTGAGTTGTCATTCAAGAGCTTTGCAAAAGCGCCGTCGCCGGCGTTGATGGATGCAAGAATTTTATTCAGATTTTCAGCGGCGCTTTTTAGATTTCCGACCATCTCGCCTTTGAGAAATTCGGTTCTGAACGTAACCTCGTCCTCCTTAAGGCTCGTTATCAACGCCGCCGCCTCGTTGAGTATGTCAACCGGCGGAGTTCCCCTGATAACAGTTCCCTCCGGAAGGGGTTTGGCTTTCGGCAAGCCGGGGTTAAGAGAAACATACTTTCCTCCGAGAAGAGACGTGCTTTTTATCTCAACGCTGTAACCCTCTCTAATCGTTATCTCCTTCGTCAGGTTGAGGACTACCGAAACGTCTTCTCCGTTCTCGGCAAAATAAAAATCCTTAACGCTTCCGACTTGAAGGCCAAGGCAATAAACCTTGTCGTTCTTGTTCAGTGTCTCCACAGACGAAAACAGTACCGTCAGGATGTGCCTGTCCCTCGCGAAAAAGATTTCCTTGCCATTGACTATGACCGTAAGATAGAGAAATAGGACTATGGCTCCTATAAAGAAAAGTCCCACCAAAAACTCTATTTTCAACCACGAACCCGCGCTATTTTTCATGTCTCATCTCTCCTTTTTTTTGAGAATTATCAACTTTTGGTATTTGAGCTTCTATGAATTCTTTGATAAAGGGATCTTCACTCCTCTTTAGCTCGGACGGAACTCCGTCAAAAATAATGCGCCCCTCCAAGAGCATGGAAATGCGATCCGATAGTGTGAAAGCGCTTATTAAGTCATGAGTTACTATCACCAACGTAACGCCGAGAACGTCCTTTAAATCTTTTATCACCGAGTCAATTTTTCTCGACATTATAGGGTCGAGCCCGGCCGTCGGCTCGTCAAAGAGAAGAACTCTCGGCCTTGTAATTATCGCCCTGGCAAGCCCCACCCTCTTTCTCATCCCCCCGGAAAGAAGCTCCGGCA
>JAGVIF010000145.1 GCA_020056205.1 Lentisphaeria bacterium
CCGATGAACACCGATTTTATCAATTTAGTTTCATTTTGATAAAACTGCGAAACTCGCGGTAGGATGCTAAATTCTACTTTCTACTTTTTTCACTTCCGAACTTTCGCGCTCTTAGTATTTGGTGATTTTGAGATTTGGAGATTTTTAAATCGCGCAATCATCAACACTCTGACACTCTGACACTCTGACACTTTGACACTCTTGACCTTCCGCACTTCCAATCATCCATCAGGCACAGATAATCTGGGCGCAAGTCTTTCCGCAGACTTCCGCTCCAGATTATCTTGTTTGACATCGCAAGAACCTGCGCTAAATTAGGGGGGAATGATGAATAAGTTTTACAAAATACTAACCCTTTTACTCTCATTTACCATGACAGCGAGATTATCATCGGCTTTTGACATCGAGTCCGACATCGCCGGTTCGTGGTATCCGTCCGAAAAAAAAACTCTCCTTGCGAAAATCGCAAAAATGTGGGACGCTTCGGCTCCTGAAATCAAGACAGGCAATATATGCGCCCTGATTGTCCCCCACGCCGGCTACCAATACTCCGGAGAATGCGCGGCAAAGGCTTTCAAAACGCTGAAAAAAAAATATGACACCGTGATAATAATAGGAGCATCCCACAGATACGCAATGAAGGACACCATAAGCGTTCCTCTCTTCGACTCATATACTACTCCGCTCGGAAAAACAGCCATCGCCAAAGAAAAAGTTGAACAACTCTTAAACGCCTCAAAGATATTCCGGGATATTCCGGATGCGCTCGCGAACGAACACAGCGTCCAAATAGAAGTCCCTCTCCTTCAATACGCCCTGAAAGACGCAAAAATCGTCCTCATCATCACCGGACAACTCTCAAAGGACAAAATGAAAGAGGCCGGAGAAAAAATCGCGCAGGTTTGGGATGAGAAAACTCTCCTGGTTGTAAGCACTGATTTCACGCACTACGGAGAACGTTTCGGGTACACGCCCTTCGACGCCGCCAAAAATCTGCCTGAAAAAATATCAACCCTTGACATGGGCGCGTTCGCTTTCATACAAAAAAACGACCCCGAAGGCTTTTATAATTATATCCGCGAAACAGGGGCGACGATCTGCGGAGCCGCGCCGTTGAACATTTTGCTCTACGCATCGGGTGCGGGATTCAAAACAGAACTGATTGAATACACCGATTCATCAAAAGTAACCGGAGATGACTCCGACAGAGTAAGTTATGTCTCGGCGGTCGTCCTTGACCCCAAAACTCTTTTCCAGCCGGACGCCGATAAAATTCAGGAGATCAGCGACGAAGATAGAAAAACACTGCTCTCGCTGGCAAGAAAAACCATAGAATATGCGCTGACAAACGGAAAAATCCCCGACATCAAAGACTTGGGCGTCGAAATATCTGAAAATCTGAAATCAAAAAAAGCCGTGTTTGTAACGCTTACGATGGACGGACATCTCAGAGGCTGCGTAGGGGAAATCTTCGCGACTCAAGCTCTCTATCGGTCGGTGATTCAAAACGCCGTCAAAGCCGCGTTCAACGACTCGCGCTTCCCTCAACTCCAAAAAAATGAGATGGCAAAAATCCACATAGAAATATCTGTCCTCACCGAGCCCAAAGAAATAGAATCATACGAAAAGATCAAGCTCGGCAGAGACGGAATAATCCTTTCAAAAGACGGGGACAAAGCCCTCTTCCTTCCCCAAGTCGCTCCGGAACAGGGCTGGACGATTGAAGAAACCCTCGAACATCTCTCCATAAAAGCCGGGTTCCCGGCGGATGCGTGGAAAAAAAACTGCGCCTTTAAAACCTTCCAGGCGGAAGTATTTGAAGAAGAATAAATTGAAGACATTTCTATGAATAATTCTGCCGGCGCCAGGGAAAAAATGAAGGCTCTTGAAATTAAAATAGCCTCGCTCCAGCGCCGCCTCAGAGAAGAAAAAATCCCGATGATAATAGTCTTCGAGGGATGGTCGGCCGCCGGCAGGGGAACCCTTATAAGCAAACTTATAAGAGTTTTTGACTCAAGGGCTTACAATGTAGTAACAAAATCAGTCCTCTCCGAAAAAAATGAGTTCAGGCCATATCTTTACAACTTCTGGCTGAATACCCCGGAACACGGAAGAATCGCCATCTTTGAAAGAAGTTATTACGAAAAAGCCATTCAAAAATATCTGAAAGACAAAGACTTCGGAACGGAGCTCGAACACGCGGCAGATTTCGAAAAAATACTCGCTGACGATGGAACAATCATTCTAAAAATATTCCTGCTCATTGACAAAAAAGAACAGAAAAAAAGATTTGAAGACCTCGAAAAAAACAAAAACACCTCATGGCGGGTGACAAAAGACGACCGGAGGCAAAATGAAAAATATGAAAAACACCGTCGGGCTTTCGAAAAAATGATGGAGAAAAGCTCCTCCCCTGAAACACCATGGCGCACAATCCCTTCCTTTGAGACAAAAAAAGCGACGTTAGAACTCTATGAACTGATATCATCAACCCTAGAAAATCGTCTTGGCAACGCCCAAAACGGCATTAAACCAAAACCTCAATCCGTATCAACAAATTCATTTGAATCCCCCACCGATAAAATAGACCTCTTCCTTTCAATGTCGAGGGATGAATATGAAAAATCTCTCGATGTCCTGCTGAAAAAAACAAGGACTCTTCAGTTCAAAGCCTACAAAAAAAGACTGCCCGTGATAATTGCCTTCGAAGGATGCGACGCCGCCGGAAAAGGCGGCGCGATAAGACGACTCGTCCAGGGGCTTGACCCGCGCGGCTTCGAGGTCATCCCAATAGCCGCGCCGGGCGACATAGAAAAAAAACACCACTATCTGTGGCGATTTTGGAATCGCTTCCCCAAGGCCGGTCATTTTGCGATTTTCGACAGAACATGGTATGGACGGGTTCTCGTTGAAAGAGTCGAGAATTTCTGTTCCGAAAATGAATGGGCGAGGGCATACGCCGAAATCAATGAAATGGAGAAATATCTCACCGAAAACGGAACATTAATCATCAAGTTCTGGGCGCACATATCGCAAGACGAACAGCTTAAGAGATTCAAAGAGCGCGAATCTTGCGAATGGAAAAATTGGAAAATCACGGACGATGATTGGCGCAACCGTGAAAAATGGAAACTCTACAAAAAAGCCGTTGATGACATACTGCTCAAAACCGACACGGAATTCGCCCCATGGACAATCGTCGAGGCTGAATCCAAACTCTACTCAAGAATAAAAATCCTGGAAACCGTCGTGGAAAGATTAGAGAACAAACTCTGAGCAAACCTAAGTTTTGCGGTTCAATCAGCCGATTGAACCGCAAAACTTAGGTCAATTCTTCCCAGCAGCCTGAGCAGACCGTCGAGGATCGTTGCCGGGTGCGGAGGGCATCCCGGGACATATAGGTCTATCGGGAAAATTTTATCGGCGCCGTTGTTCACATCCTTGAGATTCCTGTAGATTCCGCCGGAAATTGCGCATGCGCCTACGACGATTACGAGTTTGGGTTCGGCGACGGCATCATATGTCTTTTTCAGAGCGAGGAGCATGTTTTGCGTAACAGGACCGGTGATGAGAAGCCCGTCGGCATGGCGCGGCGACGCCACGAACTGTATCCCGAACCTTCCGATATCCCAGACAAGAGTGTTGAGCACGTTGGTGTCAGCTTCGCACGCGTTGCATCC
>JAGVIF010000001.1 GCA_020056205.1 Lentisphaeria bacterium
CGACATACCGCTTTGGGTATGCCTCCGGTTTTGTGGCTCGTCTGAATTTCACAATCTCCTTCATCGGCGCTGGTTTTGACTTTTGCAATTGGCTCATAAATATAATGGTTTTATCATGGCTAAAAATCTGTTGAAACAGAAAAAAATTTCCGAAGACATTTCATCCAAAATCATCAGAGGGGTGTATACGCCGGGAAGCCGCCTGCCCACATACGAAGGACTTCAAAAACATTACGGAGTCAGTTATACAACCCTGCATCTTGTAATTCAGGCGCTTAAGAGGAACGGGTTCATTGTCGCAGTCAGTAGAATCGGAATTTTTGTCAATGAATTTCCTCCCCATCTCCATTCATTCGCGCTTGTTACTCCCCTTGGTCTGCGGGATAACCGTTTTGTCCGGACAATAAAACGGATTGCATTTGAACAGAACAGAGTTTCAAATGTGAAATTTAAAATTTATTCTGATTTTGAATTTTATGTGGACAATCAGGATTATCAGAGCCTGCTTGAAGATGTGGAAGCAAAAAGGATAGGCGGAATATTTTTCCTGAACACCAACGCACCGCTTCCCGGCGCCATTGTGCCTTTTAATAAAATTCCAAAAGTTGTTCTTTCTCTTTATGGCATCCCCGGAGCCGTGAAAATTGGGATGGATGGCACGTCATTTGTGAAAAAATCCATTGACCGGCTCGTTGCGAAAGGCAGAAAGAATATCGCCGTTATTTACTACGGCAACTTCTCCCCTTATTATGATATTTTCCCAAATGAGTTGAAAAAGCGCGGCCTTCCGGTAAACAAACACTGGTTCATCAAGATAGGAGAGAATGTTGAAAGTTCTGCCGGCGATGTCGTGCATCTTCTCTTCAACACGTATCCGGAAAAGAGGCCGGACGGACTTGTGATCGCGGACGACAATCTGACAGAGCGCGCGCTTTCCGCTATTTTGGAGCTTAATTTGAAAGTGTCGGCTGATCTGGATGTTGTGACGCACTGCAACTGGCCGAATGCCGTCCCTTCAATTCTTCCAATCACGAGAATAGGCTATGACGCGGGAAAAATCATTGATATATGCATAAATGTATTCAGGAACTACTACAAGCCGGGCGGCGCGAAAAAGATTTCCTCCACGAAATCCCCTACGCTCTCAGTTCTGGCTGAAGATGAAATCAGTTGAAAAGAGTTTTCCCTGAATGAGAGAAAATGGCGGCGGCGTGATGCGGAAATCTGTGCTCAATCATAAAGGCTTGAAAGTTTTTTTGCCGGAAGATAACTCTTCTCAAAGCCTCCGCCGTGCGCCAACGCATTTTTCCGCTTGATTTACCGGTCTCACGCTTTAAGTTTAGGATCATCTATGGACAAAAAACAAAATAAAACAGCCCATGCCATTTTAGTCGGACTCGGCTTTGATGCGTCCGACGGGCATACGCGCATAACAAAAGGCGAAAAATTCCGCATATTAGGCGGCTCGGAGGAAACTCATGATAAAATGGCCGAGACCGCCGTGAAATTCACCGAGAAACTCTCTTTAAAGGGCAAACAAATGGAAGAGCTCTCTAAAAATGAGTTCGCAGACATCCTCTCCGAATCAATCGCAAAATAGCGTTCCGTAACATAAATCAGTGGCAAAATGCGCAGAAAAAAAACCAAGGCCGTGTTTGTCGGAGGATTGCGGATAGGCGGCGGAGCGCCGGTGTCAATTCAATCAATGACAAACACCGACACCCGCGACGCGCGGTCAACTGTCCGCCAAATAAAAAGTCTCCATTCTCTCGGATGTCAGATAATAAGGGTGGCCGTGCCGGATAAAGACGCGGTCTTAGCTCTCCCTGAAATTATCTCCCTCTCGCCGATTCCGGTCATCGCCGACATCCACTTTGATTTCAATCTCGCTATTTCATCAATAAAAAACGGCGTTCACGGGATACGGATAAACCCCGGAAATATCGGCGGCGAAAGGAATATTGCGAAAATCGCAAAAGCCGCGGGGGAGGCGGGAATTCCGATAAGGGTTGGGGCTAATTCCGGCAGTTTGCCAGCGAAATTCGCAAAAAATATTTCTCGCGTGAAAGGGGATAAGGCTGAAGCCCTTGCCGAAGCGCTCGTTGAAAGCGCCGTGGAACAATGCAAAATGCTCGAGAAATACGCCTTTACCTCGATAAAAGTTTCTCTGAAATCCTCCGATGTGCCGTCAACCGTCATAGCGAACAGGAAATTCTCGCAAAGACGAGACTACCCTCTGCACCTCGGCGTTACCGAAGCCGGAAGCATGGAAAGAGGGGTTATAAAATCCGCGCTCGGAATAGGCGCGCTCCTCCTTGACGGCATAGGAGACACAATAAGAGTGAGTATTACCGGAGACCCCGCAAACGAAATCAGCGCGGCAATTATGATTCTTGAGACCGCCGGACTGAGAAAGGCGTGTCCGGAAATCATATCGTGCCCAACTTGTGGA
>JAGVIF010000050.1 GCA_020056205.1 Lentisphaeria bacterium
ATGGTGCTCTCCTTTTTTTTAAAGATGAAAAAAGTTAGCTCATGGTCTCAGCCCGTCAAGCCCATAATCAAAATCGGTAGCCTTATGGGACGGCTGTGAAAACTTTTCCCAAAAAAATAATTATGAAAATGACGCAATTGAGGGATTCTTTGATATAAGAAGGTGGAAGGCTAAGAAAAACGATAATACCCCAGAACTTATATGGGAGACATGGTGATGTCTATCCTAAATTTTTTTCTAATTCCTCCGGCAATTTATTGTGTAATTTCCTCGGTTTTTGCAGAATCAGAAATACCCCAACAACGTGACATGTATAATACTCCAAAGGAAGAAATAAGTGCGATATCGGATCGTGACAGGAGTGGGAGTGAAGTGTTTGGTAGTAGCATTCTTGACAGAATTCATAGTTTTGATTATTCAAAACATCCGCCAATCCTCATAAAAGCAAGGGACTGCGTGACGAAGCACGGCGAAAAAATCAGCTTCGACATCTTTTCACAAAATATAGAAGAAGAATCAGCTACAAAGCGGACAATGACCTTTCCCGAGCGCATTATTTACCCCGACCGCATCATTTACGTTGTTAAAAAACACGGTGAGAACAAAGAGGTTATCTTAGCTTTTTTTGCAGACCAAAAAACGTTCTGCGAAATAACAGCGTGCGATTTTTGGTATGATTCGGTTAACAACAATGTAGTCTTCATCGTTTCCTACTTTATCCCTATACAATCAGCCAGATGGGGTTTTGGTTTTAAAACCTATTTATTTTCGCTCGATAAAATCATGGATTATCCCCCGAATTTCAAAGATGTAACGAGGGATAAAATAACTCATTATTCTTCTGATCTAAAAAAATTTTTATTTGAAACTTGGGTGAATTACTGGGAGACATCCAGCTATCGCCGCGATGATATCGTTCGGATATATAAAGACGACCCGTCGAAGATAATATCCGACATCGAGATTGAACCGCGCGAAGACGGAAAACTCAAGGTTGTCTGCAATAAAAAGAACAAATTGAGTGTGACATATTACTTCACCTGTGATATTGAAAACAGCAAATTTCTTGAAAATTATGTTGTTGAGGACAAAAAAGAGAGAGTCGAACACTCCGAAATCGAAAAGGAGATGGCGAAAATGAAGTTGGTTGAGGAAAACGAAGAACTCAACAAAATTTTCAATGAGTGTTTACTTCGTCTTAGTCCTGACAAAAAGTCGTTTCAGTCCGGCCTTGAGAATATGTTGAGTGGGAAAAATCAAGTTCAGTCCTCCGACCTTTCTCTCGTTCTTCTTGGGTGTCTGGCGTTTGGAGGGGATGGGTATTTGCGGGACAAGTCGCTGCCGTTGGAGAAATTCCTGGAAATATATGGCTCATGCGTGGAGAGACTTGACAACCGGTCTCCTCGCAGGATGCTTTCGGAGCAACTGCTCTCCCAGTGGCGCGGAACGGGGGTTTACAGGAACCTGCAGGACAACATTCTCGGGTGTCATGGAGGAGACAATCTTCTCCTGCCCTATTATCGCTTTATTTTTCTGAACAAGCTCAAGACCTGTCGGGAGACCGCCGACCTGCCCGATGCCGTATTGAAGGAGAAATTTGCCGGATTCGTCAAGTCGGAGGCCGAGGATGTCCTCACGGGGTTCTCCTTCAATCTCCTTGATACGACCTTGAGAAAACTTTCCGGCGAAAAACTTGACGGGGCTCGGAAGACCGACTACGACAAAGCCCGGAAACTTTTCAGAGGGCAAATTTCAAGTTTCGGTTCTTTTTCCGCCCCTGATAAAAAGAAGCCGTCCTACGACAAGCTTGCCATGCTCACGAGGAACGCCACGGTGGAGAAGCTGAACAGGAACCTCGACACGCTTGCGAAGATCGCAAGATCGGATGAAGCCTCCGATTTTGCGTTCGCATTGTTCATGAATCTCTCGGACAAGATCGTGGACTATCTGGATGACGGGGATGATTTCGGCCTTGAAAAGGCGCTCGTGAGCCATCGGCTCTGCCTGTCGAAGATAACGCTGTCCTCCACAGGGAAGGTTGATCTGGGCGGAATGCTGGACGAATGCGAACCATTCATATACCAGCAACATTGCACTGATCTCAGTCTCCATGTGTATTTTCGATCGTTGATTCTCTGGCGGCTTTCCGAGACGATGGATGAAGGCCGTTTCAACGAGGACGAGAAAAAACTGCTCTCCGAATTCATCCCGCAGGAGGCGAAAAAAATACTGGCGCAGATGCCACCATCCGGCATAAGATTGTTTCTAATGGCTTACGCGAAAAACCCACTTGTTACGGAAGACGAGCTTATGGAAGAATTTTCAAACTTCGAGAAAACTTTCAAGAAGCATGACTAACATTCAGTGTTATACTTGACTTCCTCTTTTTCTTCCATTACATTACCACTGTTTTCATGAAATTCTTGGCAAAGAAACAAAAAAAACGGAGGATGGCAAGAAAAAAGTTAATCCTTGCGTCGGCAATCTTGGCTGTTTTACTTTCTATGGCCCCGCCGCTACGGGCGGTCGGAGACGGTACCTTAGAGCCCCCAACCCAGGTGATTTGCTTTGACAAGGTAAAAACAGTAACTTTCACGGCGACAGCCACGGATCATGTCATGACACAAGGAGAGTTGATGCTTGACTCCAAGTCTCCGGATGATTGTACGGATTTTGAAGTGGGAGACGTGGTGGGCGAAGTCGCTGAACAGGGGGTCACCGTGGTGGAATTCATATTCAAGAACCCCGGCGTAGTTACCGTCCGTCAAGCCTTTAATGTGGATGCGACAGCTAAATCACTCGGCGAATCCCCGCCGCCGGATGCCACGGCAGAGGCGAAGGCGGTACAGGTGGAGATAACTAAATATTATAAAAAGATGCTTGTCGAAGGCGAATTCAATTTGACTGCTGAAGGCATACCTGCCGACGAAGATACATACTCATGGTCTTTCACCGGGGCGGGCGGCGGAAATTTCGACCCAAATCCGTCCGATGACGGAAAAACCAAATTCAAGACGAACAAAATCACCTCTACCGTTAGCGAGTCCCTCATAAAAGTCAAATACTCCGTCGACGACGACGAAAAAGAGGTGAAAATAACAAGGCTGGATGGAGTTGCTTTAAGGGATAAAAATGACATTACCCAAACGCAACCATCTGATCATCCATTTGTTCGAAAATCTAACACCAATCACGTTTTGTTTGCATATACATACGTTTACCTTTTGTTCGATCAGTACAGAAAAAGAATTACAGAATCAGAATACGGCGGCGCTAAACCCATGATAAAAGAAAGTTTTGGCAAATTATTCACTCCTTATCCGAAGTTGCGTTCATTTATGATTCCGTTTTTGACGCTTCATAGTTCTAAACCATGGTCACCTCAAGAAACTGATTGGTTTCACGATCGGGTTCTGTTTGGAGGAATAAAAGAAGATTTCTTCAGGATGAAGAATGAAGAGTTTTTCCATACTGTACGTGATGGAAGATTGGTATTTGATCTGCTAAATCATGTTTGGCATGGAAGTGTCAACAAGACCAACGTTGTTGATATGACTAATAATAAAATGCATAGCGAATTTATAGATGTTAGAAAAGGGCGTGTTGGCTTCCCTGGCTTTAGACACGAAGAAGTTATAAGTTTCCAAACAAAGACGACTTATACGGTCCAAACTAAATATAAAATAAAGTAAAAATGGATAAAATAAGGAGAAAATTCCATGAAGAAACTACTTTTAACAATTCCGCTTTTTGTTGCATTTCTTGCTTTTGCCCAAGATGATACTATGGATGCAGAAAGCAAAAAGGCATACGAAACAATTCTGAATAAGGATTGGAATGGTTTTGATGGGAAGGGAAGCAAAACCCCAAAAGTATCTCTTATCTTCGAAGGTGAAGTTGACTTTCCATATTATCTCAACGGAAAGAAGACGCTAAAGAAAAAAATAGAAATATACAAATATGAGCCTACCGTTGATATAACCTATTTAATCCCTATTGAACAACTCGATTTCAGTTCAGGGGCCGAGATAGCTTACCTATCTTGCTCTTCTGATTATAGAGGGCAATCGTCAGAATATTGGGAGAATGTCAAGGAATTTGTTAAAGAAAAACAAAAGCGTTGCCTTTCTTGGTATTACAAAATTCAATTGCAAGCGAACGATAGGCAAGTCGTGGCGATTATTGGTTCAACTAATTGGCCGGACGTATTGTCTAAAACAGTGGGTTCGGACCGATGGGACTTGATAACAACGTTCAGTTTGGAGGACGATTTGTTATTTTATTCGATATCATCCAACCTTGATCTCGAAGAGGTTTCCGGCGACACCCACGAGGAGAAGATAGCAACTAAGCTAAAACAGATAGTGGACAACAAATTAAGGTTAAGCGAGGACGTTGAGGAGAGGCTTGCCAACGAACCTGAAATCCAAACTCCTGAAAAAATGATGTCCGCAGGAGAAGCCTATAAAAAAATGCTGGAAGAGATTAAAAGCGGCAAATATGATGGAGAATCTGTTATGGAAACCATAATAGGAGAGGAACCTGAAGACCTAAAAAAAGCAAGAGAAGAACAGCGTGCGCGAGAGCAAAAAACAAAGTCAATTTTGCAAAATTAGGAAATATAGAAAATTTTCACTCTGTAGAGAGCCGATCACCATTTTTAAACCATATCGAACTTTAATTTACTGGGATATGCACTTGACTAAGGTTGACCCAACATATAGTGCAAAGAACATATGGAAGACTATCCCCATACGCTAAAGAATTTGAAAACCGTTTCTCCAAATAAGCCGATTGGGGTGAATATCTTTGCCGCCTCAAGTGGCCGGATGGATTTATTTGTCCGAGGTGTTTTGCCAATAAGACCTCCCTTTTTTTCAAAAATGATCCTACTATGTATGGTCAACAACATAAATATTCACCTTTAGAAAAGGCTTTCTCCGATATGAAATATACCTACAACACCCTACCTTTCGGATTCATTTTGAAATCTAACGAATGGTGTCCTGCCTCAAAAGTCGACGGAATAGCAAGAACACCATCGATACGTTGGAAGGTTGGTTCTTGGCAAGTATTTGCGATTATTGCAAATTCCGATGTCTCAGTAAAAAAAATCGATTAAGGACAGGAGTTACCACAATATGAAATCCACTAAATTATATCTGCTTGTTTTTCTAAGCGCGTTTTGTTCGTCAATCTTCTCGTTTGCTGAAGAAGATTATGTGCTTAAAATATCTGTCGGAGATAAGCAGGAAGTCTTATCCTTCTCCGCGTCAGACAACGAGGAGTTTTCCAAGACGCTGAATCGAACGATAGAACAACTTTTGTTGGAAAATCTGATCGCAAAGGAAAAAATTACCGTTGGCGAAGAAATAATTTCACAAATAATTGATATTTGGCTGGAGAATTTTTTAGAGGGAACTGATCAAGAAGCGTATGAGAAATTCAAAAAGAAATTTTATTCGGTTGATCAACCGGATGCGTTTCCTGAAAATATTGTCGTTTTCAAAGAGAACTTCAAAAAAAATACACGGCAAGACGCACTGCTATGGAAGTTGGCTTTCAGGAAGATTGGCGCTCTTGACGACTTCTTAAAATCGGAGAACGCAAAAGGCGCTTCCGGGACGGATAATCTGATGTTCGCTATAGGTGAATATTACGCGGCAAAATTCAAACCGATATGGGATCAATATCTAAAAAATGAAAAAGCAAACATCAAGGAGATGGACATGAACGCCAAAGGAGAAATCCCGGTTTCGATTAGATCAATAATTGATCTTTCGCCCCTTCCACTAAAAGTGCTTAGACTTATATCCGAGGAAGAAAATTCGGAATACAAAAAATCAGCAAATCAGTAAAATCGGTGCCAGTATAAGCTATTCCTTGGAATAAAATAGGTTATAGTTATATTATTGCATTTAATGTTTTTAGGATTGAGGTGCAATATGGGGAGAGTTCCACTTTGGGAGGACGGGATTTTTTCTACCGTCTGCTTTCCGAACAGAAGAGGCATTTCAAAGTCGAATATCCAGCTTATTACGGGGAGACTTACATCGCGGAAAAAAGGTCGGAGAAAAACGCAATAATATAAATGCAACATGCTATAATACAAGATGTAGCTTATACTGGCACCGATTCTATTTTTTAAATAAAAGTAATACCAGTTTCAATCCACGCGGAGGACGGCAATAGGCGACTCTCATAGAAATATCCTTTAACCTAAGTTCAGTAAAAGGACAGGGTTTACTGAACTTATACGATTATTGTTTCTGGCGCGGAATCATCATCGCGGAGTATAAACCAAATTTGTTTATTTTTCCTCTGATAATTTTTCTTTCGGACTTTTTTGAGAGGGGATTTTCATCGAGGCCGGCGGGGGTGTATGATTTCACGAGCGGAGATTTGACGGCAAATGTCTGTTCTTTCGGTGTCGGATTGAAGAGACGAAGAATAAGCGCTCCGTCCCGCCGATCTGTCTGTTTAAAAGAGCTGACGATAAGTTCAGGATTACCGATTTCAAAGAGTTTTTCCGTGGCGCCGGCATTAAAGGGCGGATCAAATCCCGCGATAAGTCCGAATACCGGCTGAAAGCGCCAGAGCATTGCTTCCCTGAAAATGCGCTCGTATTCATTCGAAACAAAAGGCCTGATGCCGAAACGCATTTCAAACCTTCGCCCATAACACTGCGCGTCAGGTGTCAGAGTTTCCGGGCCGGCTCCGCCGGGACGAGTCAAGCTTTCCCTGCTCAAAATGCCGACCGCGCGGAGAATCGTGATGGCAAGACGGGAATTTTTCGATTTGACAATTTCATAGTTGAATGGAAATTCTGCGAAAATCGCAAATCCGCTGTCGTCCGCAGGATTTTTGACTGCCATGTAATGATCCGCAGGATGAATCGGATCAATGATATATTCTTTGCCGCCTTTCTTTTGAGCGAAGCTGTCAGTGCAGGGGCGTGAAACTTCGTTGAATTTCAGACCCGCGAAACTTTTCTCCGGAAGAAACGGCAATGACATATTGAGGCGCAGACGATGGTCGTTTGCGAAATTCGCAAAGCTGACGCGGACATCCAGGCATCTTTGTCCGGGACAGAGCGTATATGTCAGAGTTACAGGGAGTTCTGCGAAATTCGCAGACCTGCCATCGGGAGCCGAGCTTTGCGAAATTCGCAGTTTGGCCGACAATTCTGCAGCCTGCATCCCGCTATATCCGTTTTGCGAAGTTCGCAGAAATTTCACGTCATTAAATATTATTTCTCTGTCGTTTGCGATGTGCGAGAAATCATATTCATCGCCACAGTCCGCCTGGTCTGAAAAAAGACAGATGTCCGGGTATCTGACGCCGTTGGTTTTGTCGAGCATATCAATGCCGCCGTTGGATTTCACTTTGATTTGAAGGAACTCGTTTTCAAGGAGATCGCCGATTTCCGTTTTATTCCATCTGTCTTTAGCCTCGAAGAAAAAGCGGTTGATGGAGAACGGTTGAAGTTCGGCATAGATTTCAAGCACGACTACCGGGTGCGGATGTTCCGTCGAGCGCGAGCGTGAAATTTCACGGAACGGAAGGGGCTTGCCGCTTTCGTCCACAATGTCGTAAAAATCATGAACCGGCATATCGCCCCAGTTCAGACGCCCCTCGTGCTCTATTTTAAGTGTCAGGTTTTTTTTCAGAACCGCATTTTGCGCATTGAAAAGAAAGAACGCATAGCGGCGGTCGCCGTCTTTTTGTCCTCCATAGATTTCCAGAATTTTTGCCGCCATTTTCCGGATCACGGCGTCTGCGGACTGCTCGGCTTTTGCGAAATTCGCAGAATCCTCGCGGTGAACGGAATCCACGCTGCAGCCTGTGATATTGTCGTGAAGCTGGCATTTGAGTAGACGCTTCCAGGTGTTTTTTAAAATCCTGCCTGCCGGATCAGAGACGCCGATTAACGCGGCAACGGCATCTGCGGCTTCTGCGGTTAGAAGAAGGCGTTCGCACTCCGCGTTCTTCTGTTTCAGATAGATGCGGCTGGAAACCGTGCCGCCAAGAATGCTTGCGGAGCCGCCGTTTCCGTGGAGTTCTCCGCAATAGACCTTCCAGGATGCCCTGTCTTTCTTGCGCATTATTTCGGCGGCTTCATCCCAAGCGCTGTAACGGAAGGTGTATTGATTTGTTTCCGCATTTTTCATAATATCGGGTAGTTCACGCTGGGGTATCTGATGATCCACTCCCGCAATCAGGACAAACGGCTCTCCCATTTTATCCGCCTGTTTTTCGGCGGCTCCGCGTATCTGCTCCACCGCAAGCTCCATTTTGAATTTTGGCTTGATTCGGGAGCTTTCTTTGTCCATGATTTCACCTGTCCCTCCGTGAAGTCCGAGCCGGGCGGCATTGGCATAACCATCACGAAGACGAAAAATCTGAACCCGGCTGCCATCCGGAGATTCCCAGAACCAGAATCGCGACTCCGTGTCAATATCGTCATTGACACCCCGCATGAAAATGTATGTGTCAATGCCGAACCCATTGCATATCATTGGGATGCATGGGATGTGGCCGAAACTGTCCGGCATATATAAAGCATTCTGCCGGGCGTTTAGATCGTCGGCTATTTCCATTCCCGTGAGGAGATTGCGGATCAGCGCTTCCCCGCCCGCGCAGTAAAGATCGCTTTGGCAGTATAGCGGGCCGACACGCAAGCGTCCATCTTTTCCCATTTTCCGGAACAGTTCTATGTCTTCGGGAAAAATTTCCAGATAATCTTCGACGCATAGCAACTGTCCGTCCGCGCTAAATTTGTAGTCCGGATGCTTTTCCCACATCAGTTTGACTGCGCTCCACATTTCAACAAGTTTGACTCGGAACCGTTCAAATGGCCAATACCAGGCGCGATCCCAGTGGGTCGTGGGAATAACGAGGACTTTGCAGTTTTTTTTTACGGTTTTCAATTCTATTTTTTATCGCATAGGAATTTGTATTTCCCGATGTTTACGATTGCGCAGCCGTCTTTGGACTGGCTCTCCTGAGCTTGTCGAACGGGCGGCGCGCCTGCGCCGCTTTAATTTTTTTTTAAGATAATACAAAGCGAAGCGGGGGCTTCGCACTCCAAAGATGCTTCGCATCAATGTCAGCCTTTTCTTCATTCGGTCGCGGCAAGCGCGACCCTCCACGGCTTCGCCGGCAGGTGAGTAGCTTGCGATCTCCGAGCGCAAATAGCAATTTTAAATTCTGTTTTTTGCGCCGGGACATCGCAAACTACTTTCAGCTTCTGCGCCATTTTCACGGTCGCGGCGAGTCGAATATCCCGATTCGATTTTCGACATCAGGGCGCGACCCTCCATTTTAGTGTATGAAGAAAAATTCCGCTCCAAGTATCCCCCTTTCCCCGAGGGATTCGAGATGTCCGTCAAAGGCAATAAGATTCCGCTGGCGTCGGTGAGGCTCCTGCCCTTTCAACGGTATGTTCTGATACATCCAGTTGAATTCCTTCCATCCGGCTCTCCATGCTCCTAGGCAAATAACATACTCATAGTTCAGGTAATCTTGCTGATAAATGGTCGTTTCGTTCCAGTCCGCGATCATCGGGGCGCGGTCCGGATTCGGCAATGATGTCATCTGAAATGCCACCTTATAGACGTTTGTTTCCCAGTTGGTGTTTCCCTGGCTTAGATATGCCATGTTGTGGCTTTGGCTAACATAAGTGCGGGCCTCGTCAGTCAATACATAGGCAGGTATTGCTCCTTTGGCATCCCTGTATTTAGGACAGACGTAATCGTTTTGCCGAAGCAGAGGGATAAGTAAATAATTGTTATCATTAAGAATCCTCTGGCTGCTGGCATTGGCGTCCCATGCGCCAATCCCAATCAAATATGAATAGTTTGCTGTCGCGCTGGCGCCGTTCCAGTCGGATGCGTAGGAATGGTTGGCGAGGCCTGACTGTTTCATTAGACTGGCGCAGACAATGCGCTTGGCCGAGTCCTTGGCAGAGTTCAGCGCAGGCAGAAGCAAAGCGGCGAGAATTGCGATTATCGCTATTACGACAAGCAACTCGATCAGCGTAAATCGCTTACGGTACAACTGTTTAACAGCAGGACGGTATAACGGTTCAACGGCAAGACGGGAAGATTCCTGGAAATTGTCTGACAATGCA
>JAGVIF010000274.1 GCA_020056205.1 Lentisphaeria bacterium
ACGCTCTTCCGATCTTATTCCTTGTCGTTGAGGAAGACGGCGCCATTTTCTTTTATCTCTATGATCTGTTCGTCGGGCAGATCAACGGCATCCGCCTGCTGGAGCATTCCGGGAAGTTTAATCCCGAGATCCCCCTCGGTCGCAACAAACGTTGCCACCGCCATAAAATAAACGAGCAAAAGAAAGACCATGTCAATCAATGACGACACGTTCAAATCGGGGTCTTCCATGTCTCCTGTTTCTATTTTCATTGCTTTGCTCCTTCTTCTTTTGCCGCATAAACGCCGAAAATAAAGTCCGCGATGCCGGCTTCGGCCATTGCGCCCATGACTTTTTTTACTTCTTTGTGCGGCGCCATTTTGTCAGCTCTGAGGTATATTTTCAGGTCCGGGTCCTGTTTCAGGGCGAGCGCCACATTATTTTTCGCCTCTTCAATGGTAACGGCCGTGTTCCCTTGAAAAATACTTCCATCTCTTTCTATGTTCAATATCCAGCGGTTAGGCCTGTCCTTCGGGATATTTGCCTTGAATGCGACAGGGATATCAAGCTTCTTATTCTGCACACTGTTTATGTGCGAGGAACACATAAAAAAGACAAGGAGCAGGAACACCATGTCAATCATGGGAGCCATTTGAATTCCAGGCTCTTCAGTATCTTTGAACCTTGATTTCATCTGTCATCCTGGTTTTTTTACTATTCTTCGGCAGGGTTCGATGATACCGCCGCGTCGCGTCTCACGCTGAGTGTGAGCTCATGAGTCAAGTTTCCGAGTACCCTCGCCATTTTAGACATGTTGGAATTAAATTTGCTTTTCAGAAAGAAGTAGAAGAACATCGCAGGGATGGCAACGATGAGTCCGAATGCTGTTGTAATCATAGCCTCACCGATATCGGCCGCAAGTTTTTCCGGGTCGCCCATTCCTCCGAGTCCAATTTTCTGAAAGGCCTTGATCATGCCGCTGACGGTTCCAAGCAATCCCCACATGGGGGCGGACTGGGCTATTATGGAAATATAGCCGATTGGTTTTATCGAAGACGCGGCCTCTTCGACTGAGGATTCTTCCATTGCCTTCTCCATGCTTTCCACATCAAGGGTGCCGTCGGCTATTCGGCTCAACCCGGCGGCAAAGACGTTTGTCAGGACACCCGGGTTTGCCGCGCACACGTTTTTTGCATCCTCAAGATTCACATCGCGCATTGAAGCTTGAAGCTGCTGGATCACATCGGTATTGAACATTTTTGACGTATTGGTGATTATGAACCCGTAGATTATAAGCCCCACAGCTCCTATTGAACACAGACCGATGGGATACATGCACAATCCGCCGACAACCCACAGTTGATACAGCGTCATGCTGGTTTCTTTTTTCTTGACCGTTACTTCTATCGGGGCCGTGCCGGGCGCCGCAGTATTTGTAGACACGGCGGTTCCACCGGCCGGAGCCGGAGCCTGGGCGTAGGTCGAGATGTAAATGCTAAACAAAAACATGAACATCAGGACCCAAAGTCCGAAAAATTTTTTCTGTTTCACGAAATTCATAAAATTCATAACGTAGTTCCTCCCTTATTTTTATTAGTTTAGTTGGCGCGTGAGCAAATACAAACTATTGCTTTGCTTCTTTTGCCTCTTTTTCTTTCTTTTCTTTTTCTTTTCTCTGCTCCTCCTTTATCCGTCTTTCTTCCAAAATAACAACGATAAAATCGTCCATTTTCTTATTGGTGTCCTCGACAGCGTTGAAAAAAACCTTTTCAAGACCCGCCGGCTCAGCTCCGGCAGTCAGCTTTTTGTCGCGGATAAATTGACTGCTGGAAAACGCGATGTCTCCCTCGGTCGTGTCACGGAATAGTTTTGCCGCTTCAAAATAAACGTCCCTTGCCCTGTAGTTATCCAGCATGTCCTCATAACAGTAGCCCGACAAAAGCAGCGATTCGGGAAATGTGTTTATGTTTTTGGTGTCAAACACAATTGATTTCACCGCGGAATCCAGGGCCTCGCTTAACTTCGATTGTTTGAATTTAATCATAGCGTCAATCATCCAGTAGACGCCGAAGGCGGCGTCGCCAAACGCAGGCTCATCAACTTCTGAAAAATTTTTAACAGCTAGGTCGAGTTCACCAAGCCGTATCTGACATAATATGGCGTTCAACTCGGCAATTTTTGCCCCAAAATACCATTTCGCTTTCTCTATTTTTTTAAAAACCCAATATGCGTTTTTGTATTCCTTGTCGGCTTTGGCTTTGTCGTGTTGCGGCGATTTGATGTTGGCATAGACCGAGGCGGCGTCCAAATAAAGATAGCCGGCGTCAAACAGGGGGTCCACGATATTGTTCTCGGGGAGACTGATATAAGGAATTACGTCGGAGAGGGACTGCACTGTGAGCGCCGCCGCCCCTGAATAATCTTTTTTTCTTTCCAACACTTTCGCTTTATAGCGATCATAGTCCGTGATAAAGTCCACGCTTTCAATCGTGTTAAGCGGCATTGACTTCTTTGTGAACTGCTCGACGTATTCCAAATCAGTGTCCGTCATGCCAACAATATCGCGCGAATACCTAACTTCTCCGCTTTTCACAAACGCGGGTATTTTTTTTAATTTTGCGACCGAAGCGATAGTCATTTTCGGTGCCGTCGGCTTTGTTGGCGCCGGGATTTTTTCGGGAGCGGGATCCTTGTCCTTGGCAAACGCAAATTCGCCGGACAGAAAAATCAAAACAGCGAAAGCGCCGGCAGCGATTTTCAAAACGTGTTTATTCTTCATATTCTCTTCTCATATTTCTCAATTTCTTGTTTGGCTTCCTTCCATTCAGGAAATTGAGAGAGTTCTTCATGTTTAAGCATTTCCCGCAGAGTTTCCACGGCTTTGTTGTACTCACGGAGATTGGCTAAGCATTGTCCTCTTTTAAGATAGGCCTTTGACGCCCAATCTTTGTAGAAGGAATACATCACATAAATCCGCTCATAATATACGCAGGCCTCGCTGAGTTTTCCCATTCCAACAGCGCATTCCCCGCGCCCATAAAGCGCCCTGGGCCAGAGTTTCCCTTTCCACTCCTTTACCGCGAGTATTGCTTTGTAGCATTCATCCGCCTCCTTGTACCGTTTCTGCTCAAGGTAAATGTCGCCCATCATGGCAAGGGCCTCGGCCGCTTGAAGGTCCGACGCGAAAACTTCTCTTATGACACCAAGGTGGGCAAGGGCTGTTTTATAGTCTTTGTTTTTCACCGCCTCTTTCGCGATGAACATTCTTGCGGAAAGGGCATAATCCGTTTCGGTAAAGGTTTCAACAATTGTGTTGGCCGCTTTAACCGCAAGATCAAGGTTGTTTTGCTTAATCGCCTCGTCCATAATGAATTCAAGAGCGGACGGTCCCGCTATCGGAAGATTTTTCTCCTGAATTATTTCCTGCCTGATCCGCGTCAAATCCTTTTCGTCGGCGTTGTCCTTGTAAAGCAAAGACCTTTTCAATCTCAGCGCCAGGATTCTTTTCCCGTCGCTTTCAGCTTTTTTAATGGTGTTTTGCATTTCACTCCAGGCGCTCTCTTTCAATGCCTGATTTTCGATGCCCTTGACCTTCCCAATCCACTCTTCAAGAATCATGTCAATTCCGAGAGCATCAATGTCATTTCCGTATTGGTTGACGGCCTCAATATATCTTTCAAGCGCTCCGGTCTTTTCTCCCTTGCTCCAAAGGCTTCGGCCTATGTAGAAAATCGCCTGAGGAATATTTGCGCCGTCTCTGTTTTCGGCTATATAGTTGTTGAAATGACTGATCACCGCGTCGTAATCAATCACATTTTTATTCTCCTTCGGATCATACTTCATTTCGTCCTGGAAAAGTATCTCGCCGCATCTGAACATGGCGTAGTTGTAAAGTTCGATGTTAATCTCGTGCCTTGCAACCTCCTGATACATTTTGACGGCCTTCTCAGGTTGCCCGAAAAAACCCGCTATGTCGCCAAGCATCATATACGCCTCCCCGGTCAACTTGCCTTTGGGGTAGGCCGAGACAAAGTCGCTAAGTTGTTTTTCCGTCTCCTCCATTTTGCTCAACCCGAAATCGCATACGGCTCTTCTATACTTGGCATCCTCCGTGTAAACACTTCCGGGAAAGCGGTCAAGCAACTCATCAAAGTCAATGGCAGAACCCTTGTAATCCTTGCTGAACATCTTGGCCATCCCCAGCCAGTACAACCCATCCATAAGGCGCGGATTGTCGGGATGGTCTTTGTTCATCTGAGTCAGCCAGTGAATGGTTTGCTCAAAGTCCTCCTCCATGAAAGAGGCGTAGGCAATGAGAAATTTGCATTCCGCGCCGTCCTGGTGCTTTGGATTAACCGCCAATGTTTTCTTGAGATGCTCAATAACCATCGGCCAGTCCTGCAGCATCGCATAAACCTGCCCTATAGCAAGAGTCAGGGGGTCAAAATATGCGCCGGCCGGAAATTTTTCCATGTAATCGCGGCCAATGGCAAAGGCGCGGTCGAGAGGACGTAGATTCAGCGAACAGCGAAACGCAAAATAAAGGTTCTCGTCCGACGCTTCTCCCTCAGTTTCCCCATGAAGATAAAGGAACAACTCGCGCGCCTCCCTGAATCTGTCTATCCCCATATAAGCTCTGGCCATCCTAGAATAAAGCTCGATATCATAATTTTCCATGGAATCAAGCGCTTTGATTTCCGCCTCGGTTTCCCCAATCCTTTCCTGCAATCTCATCAGCGCCCTCAGAGCGCTGGGCCTTTTTTTCAATATTTCAGAATCTCTTTGAAGTTTTGCGAGGGAGCGCGAAGCGTTGAGGGACAGCATGTCGTGAGAATAGACAAGGCGGTAAATCCAAAGCGCCTCCCTGTACATTTCTTCGGCGAAAAGATCGTCGGCAGTCTCCAACGCCGCCATATTCAGCGCAACGCTCCGCGACGCAAAAGAATCCCGCTCAAGCAGGGTCGGAACGAGTCGAAAGACATTTTCAACATCTTTCTCTTTTAGATAGACGATCGTCCATATAGTGGATGCCCAATTACGCCTTTCTGAATCTGTTGCTATTTCAACTATCTGCTTCAGAAATTGAACAGTTTCCGACCACTTGTCCTGCGCAATTTTGCACCGAACCATGGCGCAGAGGACATCCGTCTTCAAATCATCGGAATATTTGAGTTTGAACTTCTTTAAGGCTTCATCGTATGCCTTGAGCGCATCGTCAATTTTTCCTCTGAACCTCAGGCCATCGGCGATATAAATGAACGTCTCGGGGGCATAAATCCCGTTTGGATATTTTTTGAGATAAACCTGAAAAGCTGCCTCGGCCTCGCCAAAACGGGCGGTAAAAAAGAAGGCAACGCCGAGATTGTAGTATATCGGCTCCATAAGCCTGATAATCGGGTTTTGCTTGGAGTCTCCATGATACTCAATCAACAACTGCAGATACTCAACGGCGGACTCGAAATCTCCCTGCGCAAGAGCGGCATTCGCCCTTTGGCGGGCTTCGTCGGAAGTTTGGGCGCGCAGCGAAAAAGCGCAGCATAAAATTACCGCGCTGATAAAAAAAGCGCGCCATAATTTATTGGGATGGAAAATTCTCATATTCACCGCGATTTTTGTGATGTCCTGATGCCCCTGTTAGTAAATATTCACCGAACCCCGCCTGCCTGTGCGTGTCCGCACACAGACAGGTCCTTTCGGTGAATATGGACATCTAATAAAATGCGAAATAGTTTGTTTTTCCGCAAAAACATCTCGTTAACAACTATTTTGCACTTTCATTTTTCCTTTTTTGTTTGTAGTAGGCGAATTTATACGCCGTTACTGATAACGCGCAATAAATTGCGCTACTACGAACGGATTTCGCATTTTATTTCTTGTATACGTTCAGTAAAAGGATAGGGTTTACTGCACTTATACCCCTGTTATTACCCGGCGCTTCGGCGCTTCCGTTTACCTACATTTTGCGTTTGAGCAGCGCCGCGTAGGTGCATCGTTTATTATCAAAAACTTAGTTTAAATTCGGCTGATTGAACCGCAAAACTCAGGCTTACATTAGCCGCCAAAAATACATTTTCAAACACGTGATCTGATTTTTTTTGAATTTCCACCATTTTGGAGACGGGCGTCTGAAATCTACCTGCTTATACG
>JAGVIF010000260.1 GCA_020056205.1 Lentisphaeria bacterium
CTCGACATACCGCTTTGGGTATGCCTCCGGTTTTGTGGCTCGTCTGAATTTCACAATCTCCTTCATCGGCGCTGGTTTTGACTTTTGCAATTGGCTCTTGTGTCTTCATTTATTTCGAACGGTGAGCCCTGAATCCTGAATTCTTTTAACATACAACGCCAAGCTTTGTCAGCGTAAAAACGATGCCCTCCCTCTCCGACCACAAGATGGCAGTTGTTTTCGGCGCCGAAGTCTTTGTAGATTTTGCGAAGTTCGCAAAAAGCCGAGCGCGTGGCGCTTATCGGAAAAATGGGGTCGGTTTTTCCTGCCACAATTACAACCGGCTTCGGAGCGAAAAGCCCCATCACATCCGACATTTCAGCGTATTTAATAATTCCTGGCGCGTAGTTGCAAACGCAGTGATAGATTGACATTATGGAGTCGCGAAACGTGCAAAAGTAGCATGACGGCACGGCGAAGGATATCCGCGGCAGAAGGGCCGCGGAAAACATTGAGATTGTACCCCCGGTTGAATCTCCCATGACGCCAATCCTTTTCATATCAACATCTCCCCTGAGAGCAAGATAATCTATTCCGCGGTCAACATCAAAAACTCTTTCTCCGAGAAGGGTTTTACCGAGCGCGAGCGAGTGCATTGCGGCGTCATGGCACCCATTTCCCGCCACTTTTTGCCTGTGCTCGGCGCGCTCTCCGAACGATCTTTGTTCTATGCAAAGCGCGGCAATTCCGCGTTTCATACAGTCAATCGCAAAATCTCTGTCCCCTTCCACATGAATTGATTTGCTTTCATTCCCAAAAGAAAGTCCTATTGAATTATGCATTCCGCTTGAATGCCCCTGCACACAAATCATAACTGCGTATGGAGGAGAAGAATTCTTCGGAGAACAAAAATACATCGGCATATCACTATTTTTTTCGCTTGTTATAACCATCTTTTCAATAGAGCCGAACGGATTTTTCTTTTTCCATAACACATTAGGAATCAAAGGGATGCGTTCATCCGGAAAAGCGCCGACAAGCTCGCGTATTTTTGCCCTTAGTCTCCTTTGCCACTTGACGGGGTCGGCGCCCGAGTAATGCATCGAAGGGACTGTATTATCCATTAAGTAACGATGGTATTCCGAGGGGGAAAATTTGGGACCGGTTGTTTTTTTCATTTTTTTTCCTTCTTTATTGATTTTTTATTTTTTAGTTCATGGAGGGCGTTGATTATTTGTCTTTGTCCCGGGGTTATGGAGAGGGACAGTTTCCAGTAGCGCTCCGCGCTGTCATAATCTTCCGCGACAGCGCATATTGCCCCCGCCTTGTTGAAGACTTCGACATCCTTCAAGCCTATTACTTCCATGCATTTTTTCAAGTCTTCAAGAGCCTCGGTATTTTTGCCGAGCTTTATTCTGTAATAAGCCCTATTTCTCAAAGCCGTGAACGCTTTGGGATAAATTTCTATTGCCCTTGTGCATGCGGCCTCAGCCTCCGCAACGTTTCCGGCCGTAGCCAGTTGGACCGCGTAATTGTTCCAAATCTTGTTGCTTGACGGGGAACTTTTTGTTCCGGCAACGGCCAGTGTCATTGGATTTTTCCAGTCCTTTTCCCTTATTGCGAGTCTCGCAAAAAGGGCGGAAAAAACAGCCGCCACAACCAGCGCAAGCATGTATTTGTTTGTTTTTAAACGTTTTGCGAATTTCGCAAAAACGGACACGGCTAAGATGCACAAAAAAACGCTTGGGAAATAGTAAAGTCTTTCTCCGAAGATTGTGCCGATGGCGATGGGAATGTTTGAAACCGGCAGGACTGACACGATATACGCGAGAACGCAATAAAGTTCAACCGGCATCCGCCCGCGCCGCGCGAAAACAACAAAAACGCAAAGAAGAATCAAAAAAAATATTGCCGGGAGCAAGCGATAATCGCTGAAACTTTCGATCGGAATAATCTGGGCGTATGAATAATCGTGGGAAAGCGCTGCCGGCCAGATGAACTTGAAAATCGCGAAAAACTGCAGCCATAGAGCCGTGGGGAGCCTTTCCCAAAAACTCATCAACGCGAGTTGATTGTCCGTAAACAGGTCAACTTTGTTTGAGATTGGCAAAAGCGCGGAAAAAAAATAAATCTTTATAAAAAAATAGGACAGGACGGCAAACAGACAGGAAATGTAGGTCTGTGTCATATTTTTTCTGTCCTTGTTCCGCAAGATGCCCGCGAACTCTTTTCTCCTGAAAAATATGTCGTACAGCGGGCATAAGATCAGGAGGACAACTCCGTTTTCTTTTGACAAACACGCGAGCAGGCAGAACGCGAACACTGCGTATTTTCGCCAACGCCAATCCCCCGCGTGAGAAATAATTCCGCAGAGAAGAAAAAATGCGCACAATAAATCTGCCCTGCCGGAGGCCGGCGCAACCGCCTCGCAGTGAAGCGGATGAACAGCGAAAAGGATGGAACACAGAAATGCCTCCTTGACCCTGTTTTTAAAAAGTTTTAGAGCCAGGAAAAAGACCAACAGCGACACGAGGGCATGAAGAAATATGTTAAAGATTCGGAACGACGGCGAATAAAGTCCTGCAGTTTTTGCGTTGATGAGATAGGAAAGAACAGTCAACGGCCTGTAAAGACCCTGAGATAATTCGGCCCGCCAATACGTTCTCGCAAAACAATCCCAGACAGTACTGTCCGCCCCTTCGTGATAAAAATAATCCGAGCTTATCAGCGGCACATCATCAAAAACAAAATCTCCGTCTATCGCACCCGCATATGAAAAAAAAGCCAGGAGAATTGTCAGGGACGAGAAAATAAAAATTTTTCTGCCGCCTGAAAACCAAAAATCGCATATTTTCTTCATGGTTTAAGCCTGAGCATCTTCAGACGCCAAAGCATTTTAAAATAGCTTAATATCACTCCAATACCAAGTTTGCTGTGTCCGGCGCGACGCTTCTTGAAGCGGATTCCCCTCTCGCTTATTTTACGATCGGGGCATTTTTTCCTCAACAGGAAAAGAATTTCGAGCATTATCTTAAACCCTTCAGGATTAAGGAGATTCGCGATATCATCAAAAGCGTTTTTGCGAACGGCGAAAAATCCCGACATTGGGTCGCTGACATTAACCCTCAGCATGAAAAATGCGGCGCGGGCGGCGAGGCGGCTTGCGGCGAGCCTGTAAAAAGGCCACTTTCCCTCTATTAAGCCTCCGTCCGCGAAGCGTGTCCCCACAACCATATCATTTTCCATTGCCGAATCTATGAGTTTCGGGAGGCATTTTGCGTCGTGTTGTCCGTCGCCGTCCATAACCAGCAAAATGTCGCCCTTCGCGCGGCGGAAGCCGTCAACGATGCTGGGACCCAACCCTCTTTTTCCTTTTCTTCTAAGAAGTTTCAAGGTCTGGTCATTCTTTGCGGCTGACTCAACAAGCCGCCATGTTCCGTCAGTGGAATCATCGTCGGCTATTACTATTTCGTAGTCATATCGCGAGGAAAGCGTTTGTTTTATTTCCTCCAGCAAAGAGAGAATATTCTCCGCCTCGTTGTATGTGGGAATGATTATTGAACAAGTTTTATCCACAAACCTTCCTTTATTCTTTTGGGTTGCGGGCGGATCCCGCCTCAAGCCTATACCTGTCGAGTTCGCTCATCTCTTCCTGGGACAAGGCGGAAGTTTTTCCTTTCAGCGCCCCCTCATGAATCATTGTCATTTTGGCGGCTACCTCAAGGACTTCGAGCCTGTCAAAGGCCTGGAGAAGGTTTTTCCCTGTGGCTATGACTCCGTGATTTTTCATGATTACGCAGTCCGAGTTGCGGGCGGCGCTTGCGACAAGTTCAGCCAGAGGCTTACCGCCCATCATCCTGTAGTCCGCATATCCTATTTTCCCGACAACGGCGTACGATTCGGCTATCAAATCAGTCCTTATCGGCAGAGATGATGCTGAAAACGCGCTCGCGGTGACCGGGTGGGCGTGAACTATGGCGGCCACATCCGTTCTTTCCCTGTATATCGCCATGTGCATTCCGCTCTCAATAGTTGTGGGCAAAGCGCCGTCAACAATTTTTCCGCTCCTCTCCATCACAACGATTTCGGACGCTCTCATCCTGCCTTTATCAGTTGCCGAAGGGGTCATCAGAATTAAGCCGTCCCGTGAAATTGCCGAAATATTGCCTCCGGATGTCGTGGTCAACCCCTGACGATAAAGACGCCTCATGAAATACGCGATTTCCCTTTTAATTCCCGGAATATCTTCAAACATTTGTCCTTTCTCCATTTGAACTCCATTTAAAAAACTATAAAATACTGTTTTCTTTCCGAAATTAAAAGGAGCGAAGTTATGAAACTTGGAGTTATTGGCGGAAGCGGCTTGTACCAAATCGAGCAATTCACGCATATAAAAAACATGGAAATCGAAACACCTTTCGGGAACACGTCCGATGAAATAGCTCACGGAAAAATTAATGACACTGACATATTTTTTCTGCCGCGACACGGCAAAGGACACCGTTTTATGCCGTCTGAGATAAATCACAGGGCAAACATTTTCGCCATGAAAAAAATAGGCGTAACCCATATCATAAGCATATCGGCTGTCGGCAGCCTCAAGGAGCAGTTAAAACCGAAAGACATAGTGATTGTTGACCAATATCTTGACAGGACAAAGAGCGGCGGGGGACACAGTTTCTTCGGAGACGGAATTGTCGCTCACATAGCCTTCGCCGACCCCGTATGTCCCGAGCTTGCGAATCTCGCATACGAGACGGTCAGCGATATTACTTCAAAACTGAAAAAAAAAGACAAGCCAAGGGCGCATATGGGCGGCACATATGTCAACATGGAAGGCCCTGCATTTTCGACAAAGGCGGAGTCGAATCTCTACCGCTCATGGGGAATGGATGTCATAGGAATGACCAATATTGGAGAGGCAAAACTTGCGAGAGAAGCCGAAATATGCTACTGCACCGCCGCTATGGTGACGGATTACGACTGCTGGCATCCTGAACATGACTCTGTTACCCTCGGACTTATAATACAAAACCTCTTCGCGAACGTTGAAATAGCAAAAGCGATGATAGCGAAAATCGCGGGCCGGATTCATTCCCTCAAGAGAAACTGCTCCTGCCCCAACGCGCTCAAATCAGCGATAATAACATCTCCGGAATGCATATCGAAAAATATAAAGATAAGGCTCGAGCCTATAATCGGAAAATACTGCCCTTAAGGCTGGCCTCCGCCCGCAACCCAAAAGAGTAAAGAAAGGGTTCAGGGTTGGAGGTTCAAGGTTCACCGTTCAGGGTTCAACGGAGGAAGGGAAAATGAACGTCGAACATTCAACATTGAACATCCAACATCGAATGAAAAATATCCAAATCTTTAAATCTCTATATCACCAAATCGTAGGGTTGGAGTTCACAGCCCCGTAGAGAAGGAGAAAGGTTAAAGGGAAA
>JAGVIF010000555.1 GCA_020056205.1 Lentisphaeria bacterium
CGAAGACCGCGCAAAAAGAGCCATAACCGCTATGCGGCGTGAGTCTTTTGGCGTTCAGCCAGTCCGCCGCCGCTCGACGATGGCTCGACATCGCCTCCGTGGCGTCGAACTGCCTGACCATCCAAAATCCTTCATGTTTTATCCCCACTTATTTATGTTACGGAGCACTAGCATCTGATGCTACCTCTTTGTTCTGGAAAAAGATTACCGCGACAAAAGACAGAAATGATATGTAGACCGCTGAATATGCGGCGGCAAGAAGTACATAATGCCATGGGATGATCTTTCTGGCCGCGAGGGCATCCACAAGCCAGAACAACTGCCAGTTTGGAAGAATCGCGTAGAGGAGGGCAGAAAGGGAGAAAAAGGAGTCCGACCCCGAGCCGAAGAAATAGTCGGAGACAAGCCCGCCCATAAATATCAGAGAACAGAACGTCAGATTGCTGATCATATCAAATCGGGTTGAGATTGTTACGGTGAGAGCCGCCATTATCCATATTGCGAACATTATCAGGCAAAAAACGGGGAGAAGCATTAAGAATGTCAATGGAAACTCCTCGGCAATTTTTATCGGCAGAAGCGGGAGGATTAAAGCCATTGCGGTCATGAGGAAGAGGATGGCTGTTGAAGCCGACGAAGGAAAAGCCTTGTGGGCAAGATAGTTTCTCAGGGCTCCAAAAAGCGACGCCGCCGCAACCACTCCCATGTACGCGAGAAAGAGATTGAAGTCAAGCTCAAACTGGTCTCCGGCAATTCTCAATGAAATCAAAGTCGCCGCCTCGCAGGAAATGACAAAAAGCGTCATAGCGGCCATTATTCCCGCGATTTTCGCAAGGATAAAAGACCATCTCGGCACCGGTTTTGAGAGCAGGAGGAGGACTGTCCCGTTTTTCATTTCTCTTGTTACGGTGTGGCTTGCGCAAAGGACGGCGCAGAAGAGCCCGAATACAAGTGTGGTTGCAAAACAGCTGTCGCTCACGAGTTTTGTCTGTTCTCTGAATACGAAAAGGGCGAAAGAAGGAAATAATCCTATCAGTAGAATGGCGGACGCGAGCAGTAGATAGAATATCGGTTCGCGCAGGGATTCTCTGAAGGTATTTTTAGCTATCTGATAAAAGTTCATAACGTGTTATCGCTCAAATTCCCAGAAATGGACGCTCCACAGGTTTATATCTCCGGAAATTGAGATGGAACCTTCTTTTCTCATGTCTGCGGGCGCATCTTTGCCGGTTTCGATGTTTTTTGTGTCTTTATCAATCACATAGAGTTTTCCGGTTGAAGCGCCCTTCGGATAAAAACTTGTCACATCAATATCATAATGAACATTTGCCGGATTTTCCGATGAGGACTCTCTCCAATACGACACAAGAACGCTTATTTTTTTATTGGTTGAAGATTTTGCGGCAAGGACGGTCACGGAATTGTCCTTTGGCCCGCCTTTTACCTGAAGACGAACCGGAGTCATCTTTGCCATCTTGTCAAAGACCTGCCATCCAAGATATGCCGGCAACGGTTCGCCTTTCCCCTCCAAGTTGAAAAAATAAGACTCGGAGGGATTTCTGTTGTATTTGTTCAGGGATTGCCTTGTTGCCCTATACACAATTCCTTCTTCCCAAACGGGTTGCATAAGGGTTTTGATTTGAACGTTATGAGAGAGCGTCCAGGCGCTGATTTCATTCGGCAGTTTGGAATCTTTAAACAAAGCCGGAGGAATATAGTTCCATTCCACATTCCATATTGGGATTCCACGGTATGCGCCGAGAACCATTCTGTCCAATTCGCTTCTTATAAATGTTCCGTTTTCAAAGAATTTCTGAGGAAAATTGTAATCTCTGTATGAAAAAATAATGACATCAGGCGGAATTTGAGCGGCGCCGATTTGCCTCATTATCTCAGGGATCAGCCTTATGGTCTGATCAGCGTCAAGGCCGGGACCAAGAACTTTTACTTTTGATCCTGTTTCGTCGTTATATCTGACAACCGACCTAATGAAAGAAATGAAGTCGTCCATGAATTGCTTCCTGCCCGGGCCGCCAACGCCGATTGTCGACGGTCTTAAATTGCGGTCTTCGGATCTGAAATCGTAACCGCCGGCGCCGTCGGGGTCGCTCATAAATTCAAGGTATTTGATTTTCCATTTGTGTCCGGTTCCCCAGCCATTGTTGAAATGCCGCAATGTGTTTATCGCTACTCTGTTCCACTTGGCGGGATCCATGATTGCCTTTCCGGTTTGCCTTCCGTCATCAAGCCAAGCATTGCTCTCCCTGCCGATGTCGTAGATAATCTGCCATACGGGTTCGGCGCCGCCCGCCTTAATCCCCGCGATATATTTGTCTATGTCTGAAAAGTCATAACTTGCCGGATTCTCAGGGTCGGCTTTTCTATCGGGAAAAATATCTCCAAGAGTAAGCTTGCAAAGTGTCTTTTTCATAACCGGATTCTTAGAATCTTTTTCTTCGGTTGGCTTGTAGTCGTCGTTAAAACCGTCATTATATGGAAATCTGACGAGAGTTATGCCGGCCGCTTTGTATAGCTTGGACAAATCCGCGTCGTGATCGTTTGTGCTCAGCGGTCCGCCTTGAACTCCGTTAAGAGACTTCATTTTCCCAGCCTCATTCACAAAGCTGACCGAGAATTTTAAATTGGAATCTTGCGCGAACATCGCGACCGACAAAAGAAAGACCGCCGACAACATCGTTGTTTTCATATTCTCCTCTTTGTTTATGGAGCTTTAGAGCATTGTATGCCGTAACGATAGTGTAGTTCGAGCGTAAAATCAAAGATAGAATTAAAAAAAAACAAAAAAAAGAGTATTTAATGGGAACTTTTTTTGACTTTTCTTGTCTTTATGCGAGAGTTTCGGCTTTAAGATTTGGGGGATTGGATGGTTGAGAAGTTCGGGAATGCGAAAGACCGAGAGTGTCAGAGTGTCAAAGCATCAGAGTGTCAGAGCGCCAATGATTGGGTGATTGCCGATTGAAAAATCTCCAAATCATAAAATCCCTAAATCACCAAATCAAAAAATAATATGTCCCTTATGTCCCTTGTGTCCCTTGTGTCTCTGTGATGAAAAATGGGA
>JAGVIF010000447.1 GCA_020056205.1 Lentisphaeria bacterium
GAAAAAAGTAACTCGGGTCTATCTGACCCGATAGTCGCGGGTCAAATAGACCCGCGCTACCTCGAAATGCGCATTAACTTAGCGCCATTCGACCCCGACTCCGAAAAAAGCAACAGTTTCAAAGGAGATAGAGATGAAAAATATCATACGCCTTTTTCCTCTGTTATACTTTTTCGTGTCAATTCCATTCTTGTTTGTTTTAGGGGAAATCTATGGACTGAAGGCTTGTCTCTCCGTCCTTTCCGCTTTCATCATAATATTTTTTCTCGACTTCAATATTTTCAGAAAACATTTTCTCTTCGCATTTTGTCTTTTCGCGTTCGCGTTTGTTTCCTTCTTCCATTTTTTGTTTTCGCCTAACTACAGGGCAATGGATTTGTTCGACATGCTGTCATGGATATTGTGTCCGCTTGCATTTTACGCCCTGTATGGAAAGATCAGGAAGAATGTTTCCGCTTTTTTATTCGCGGTGTGGTTTGCGAATTTCGCAGTTTCGATGTGGCAGATTTTTAGCGGGCGGGCGTTTGTTGGATTGCCGGACAATATCAACTGGCAGGCCGCGCTTGTTCTCGGAACGACGCCGTTTGCGCTGAACTACGCGCGATTGAAATTGCGCTCCAATCGGGAATATAATCCGGCGCTATGGACTGCCTGCATAATAATTGCCGCATTTCTGGCTTTGACCTTGATGAAGACAAAGTCGAGAGCGGCGTTTATCTCGCTCGCCTTTGCCTCTATTCTTTATTTGTTCCTTAAGATTGGGAATAAAAAATTATTTTTAAGAACCGCGCTTTTATCTATTTTGACAACAGGATGCGTTTTTGGCGGATTAATTTTATTCTCGGAGAATTTTTCCGCGAAAGTTTCCGGGATACTTTTTAACGATATCAGGCCGACAATATGGGCAGGAGCTGTCAATATGACAAAAGATTACTTGTTTTTCGGAGTTGGGGAGCCGTCTTTTCAGTCGGCGTTTATGCCATACAGACCTATCGGTTATTTTCTCCGAAGCCACCATTTTGCTCATATTACTGACCATCCGCACAATCACATCCTTTATATCTTCGCATGTTTCGGAGTCGTTGCCGGATTTCTCTACCTCATACTCTTGTTTTATCCTATTTACATTTCCGTAAAAAAATACAAATCGCTCTCATCGGGGACTAAAACGGTTTTTTTCTCTTTCGTCCTGCTTTTAATATGTTCTTTTTTTGACAAAACATACTTCGAGTGGCACACATTGTTCATTATGAATCTCTTGCTGGGGTTATTGTGGTTCAATGCCTGGCCAAAAGAGAATTATGCCCGAATCCCGGATAACAAAGGAAAACTTGTCCGATACGTGCGCGCCGCTGCGGGATGCCTGATCCTGGTTTTCTTCGCATATACTAATTACATTTCCTGGTTTTCGAGCGTCAGATACGTTTCCGCCGTAGTTTTATATGATAATTATTCCAAGCCTGCTTCCGCTCTCTCCGTATGCGGCTCCGCCCTTCGGAAAGAAAAACTTATGGCTTCCGCGAATTTCGCAGCCGCGAAAATATCTCTTCAGAATTTCAAAGACCCCTATATGACCGAGCATTTCATAAAAATTCTTGAAGAAAGCCCAACGCCTTCGTATGCGAGATCTAATTTGATTATGGCCAATGCTCAAGCGCTACTCGGAAGAAAACTTGCGGCAATATCGTACCTTGAAAAAGACTTGCGAAATTATCCGATTTCAATAGAATCTCTCTATAAAAAGGCTATGCTCGAAAAATCCATCGGAAGAACAGAGGATATGGAGCAAACCCTGAAGCATCTTGATACTGCCCTTGCGCACAAAGGTCTCTCGTATGACGATATCCCCTACATATTGACTCATAATAGCTTCGACAACAAGTTTTCAGACTACAAGAAACTCAAAGAGCAAGGATTAAACAAATCTGCGGATTGAAAAATCCGGTTTAAGCGGTAATTGTTTATCCTCAACGCGATTGAGAAGTTCTAAAGATTGAGAGTGTCAGAGTGTCAAAGTATCAATGTGTCAGAGCGCCAATGATTGGGTGACTGGGAGATTGGGTGATTGAGTGATTGCACGATTAAAAAATCTGCAAATCACTAAATCTAAGAGCGCGGAAATGCGAAATCCGTTCGTAGCAGCGCAATTTATTGCGCGTTATCAAGAACGGCGTATAAATTTGCCTACTACAAACAAAGCGATGCCGATAGCGATACCGACCCCGAAAAAGGCGGCAGTTTCAAGGATTATTATATGAGTGGAATCAAAGTTGAAATTGAACACGGAAAATCATACCCGATTAAAATAGGGCGCGGGCTTGTTTTGGGGAAAAATTCTCCGGAAAATATTATTCCGACAGGCTCTTTTATCATCGTGACGGATTCAAATCTTTTTCATCTATACGATAAATTTCTGAAAAGATTTTCAAAATCTGTTTTTGTTCTTTCGCCAGGAGAACAATCAAAAAAAATCGCAAATGTCGAAAAAATATGCCGTTTTGGGGTGAAAGCTGGGTTAGACCGTTCTTCCTCGATCGTCGCATTTGGCGGCGGAGTTGTCGGCGATATAGCAGGTTTTTCCGCGAGTATTTACATGCGCGGCATCGGTTGCGTTCAAGTTCCGACGACTGTTTTAGCCATGGTGGACTCAAGCGTTGGAGGCAAGACCGGCGCCAATTTGCCGGAGGGTAAAAATCTCATTGGCTCTTTCTGGCAGCCGTCGCGGATTTTAATAGATCCTTTTTTTATCAAAACTCTGCCGGAAAAGGAGATAAAATGCGGATTGGCTGAAATCATAAAATACGGGATGATTCTTGACAAAAATCTTTTTGAATTTCTTGAAAAAAACATAGGAAAGCTTTTGTCGCCTAATCTTGATTTTTATGAAAAAATCATTGCCGCCTGCTGCAGGCTGAAGGCCGAAATCGTCCGCCGGGACGAAAAAGAAAGCGGAATCAGGGCGATACTGAATTACGGGCACACTTTCGGACATGCGATAGAAAAACTCACCGGATATAAAAAACTGTCTCACGGCGAAGCCATAGCAATAGGAATGAGAATGTCTGCGAATTTCGCAAAAAACAGCGGGCTTCTTTCCTCTGAAGAAGAATTGCGCCAAAATCTGCTGCTTGATAAAGCCGGGCTTCCGTCCAAAACGAATCTTTCACCTGAGAAAATATATTCGGCGATGTTCTCCGACAAAAAGACAAAAGTCGGAAAAATCAGCATAGTAGTTCCGCGCCGGATAGGAACGGTTGAAATTATAGAAAATCCCGAAAAACAAGCAATAATTGAAGCGATAAGAGGCTTTTGCGCATGAAAAGTATTTAGGCTCTTTCTCAAATTGGGTGGGGCGCCCGATTTGAAAGATTATGAATATCCAATATCCAACACGGAATATCCAATGTCCAAGTTTATTTCTGTCCTTCGTCGGTTGGAGATTGAGTGTTGGATATTGAGTGTTCAAATGAGTTCAACCTTGCTTTAGCCTGATAGGTATGCCGTTCACCGTTCAGGCTTCAACGGAGAAAGGGAAAATGAACGTCGAACATTCAACATTGAACATCCAGCATCGAATGAAAAATATCCAAATCTTTAAATCTCTATATCACCAAATCGTAGGGTTGGAGTTCACAGCCCCGTAGAGAAGGAGAAAGGTTAAAGGGAAA
>JAGVIF010000285.1 GCA_020056205.1 Lentisphaeria bacterium
ATGTTGAACGAGAGAGATTATATCAGGGGATACGGGAGGGAGAGAAATATAGGCTGCTTTTTTGCACCCGGAGCCGTGGCAACCCTCATCATCGCGAATATTATCGTTTTCCTCTTTCAAGGCGTGGAAAATATCTCCGCCAATTTCAGCCTCGTCTCGCCGGAAGTCATTCAACACGGACAAATATACAGAATCTTCACATACATGTTCCTGCACGGCGGTATTGGACACATCTTATTTAATATGTGGGGCTTATACCTTTTCGGTTCCATGCTTGAGAACCGTATCGGCTCCCGCAGATTCTACATCCTCTATTTCATAAGCGGACTTTGCGGCGCCGGCCTCTGGCTCTTATTTAACAGATATTCCCCTGTTCCGTGCGTAGGCGCGAGCGGCGCCGTCTTCGGAATAATGGTTGCGACAGCCCTCTTCCATCCCAATATGCAAATAATGCTGCTCATCCCTCCGATTCCTATGAAAATGAAGACGTTCGCCATCGTCTTCGCCGCCCTCGAAATCCTCCTGGAAATCTCCGGCGGTCAGGGAGGCGTGGCGCACATCGTTCATCTCGGCGGTTTCGTCGGCGGATACATATACATAAAAGCCCTCTACAGACGCGAAGTATGGGGCATTTCTTCCCTCTTCAAAAAAACGCCGAAACACCCGCTTTATGAAAAAAAAGACAACAATTTCTTCTTTTCATCATCCGCCAAAGTCTCTCAAAATGAACTCGACAGAATTCTCGACAAAATATCTTCCGAAGGAATAAACAGCCTCACGGAAAAGGAAATGGAAACTCTCAAAAAAGCGCGGGAACAAATGGGATGCGGAAAGAATGAATAATGAATTTTAAGGTGGGCTTTGCCCTCAACCCAAAAGAATAGAAAGGGTTCAGGGTTCACCGTTCAGCGTTCAGAATAAATGAAGACGCGAGCAAAAAAAAAGTAGAATTTAGAAAGTAGAAAACTTAAAACTGAATTCTGACTTCCCGAATTATAATTGAATTTATGATAGAAGCGTAAAAGAAAGAATCTAAATTTTCAATAGGTCGAACAATATGAGCAAAAATAAAAAAGAAAGCGCCGCTAAACGCCAGCCTTCGGAAAAAAAAGCGGACGGGGAAAATTTCAATATCGTGTGGCTAACCAGCGAGGCGGCGCCGTTCGCAATGACCGGCGGTCTCGCCGATGTCTCCGCATCTCTCCCCGAAGCCCTTGCCGAGAGAGGAGCCTCCATCACGGTCATCATGCCCTATTATCCCAAACAAATGGGCGAATACAACCACAAAGTCAGGGTCGTGAAAAAACTCATCGAAGTCCCTTTCAACGGACGGCAGGAATGGACGCAGGCGCTTGAATATAAAAAAAGCGAAAATCTTAAGTTCCTCTTCATCGAATATCACAGATATTTTGACCGCCGCTCTCTCTACGATTGGAACGGAATGGAATACGGGGATAATGCCGAACGGTTTATCTTTTTCTGCAGAGCCGCGATGCAGACAATCATAGCTTTAGACCTTCACCCCGACATAATTCACGCAAACGACTGGCACAGCGCCCTCGCATGCCTCTATCTCAAAAGCAACATATACAAAAATTATGCGAATTTTGCAAAAACAGGCTCCGTCCTGACTATACACAACATCGCTTATCAGGGCTGTTATCATAAGTCGCAGCTATATTTCACCGGACTCGGATGGAATTACTTCAACTACCTTTGTCTCGAATTCTATGACCAGATAAATCTGCTGAAAGGCGGAATAATGACCGCCGATATAGTTACCACCGTAAGCCCAACCCATGCCGACGAAATCCTTTCCCCTGATTACGGTTTCAATCTCGACTATCCCCTCCGCCACAAAGCTTTGCAGGGAAGGCTGAGAGGAATTCTTAACGGCATAGATGTCAAGGCATGGAATCCTAAGGCCGACAAATTGATTCCGGCAAATTATTCCGCATCAGATATGCGAGGAAAGGCTGTCTGCAAAAAATTCCTGCAGGAAAAACTCGGACTGCCGCAACGCAATGATATTCCAATATTTGGAATAATATCAAGGCTCGCATATCAGAAAGGAATAGATGTCTTTGCGTCGGCTGCCGCAAATATGCTTCTCCGCGACGATGTCCAGTTCGTTGCCCTCGCCTCCGGAAATCAGGGCCTCGAAGGCCATCTGGCATGGCTCGCGTCAAAAAATCCATCAAAGTTTTCCTATACTCCCGGATACGACAACCGCCTCTCTCACATGATAGAGGCCGGCGCCGATATCTTCGTAATGCCGTCGCGCTACGAGCCTTGCGGCCTGAACCAGATGTATAGCATGAGATACGGAACGCTCCCGCTCGTGAGAGCCACAGGCGGTCTCGACGACACCGTGACTAATTACGATCGCGGCTCGCTTTTGAACGCGACCGGCTTCAAGTTCTGGGATTTGACCGCTGATGCTCTCGCCAACACAATGAGATGGGCGGCGGCCGTTTTCAGGAACGAGAAAGATTCTTTCAGGAAAATACAAATCAACGGAATGTCCAAAGATTTTTCATGGAATAAAACCGCAGTCGAATATGAGGAAGCCTACAGAATCGCGTCCGGAAGGCTTTCCCGATCCTGATAGTGTTCCGTAACAGAAATACTTTGACTTGGCGGAAATTCAGGACAAGACGCCTATTACCAAAAAACAAAGCATTAAAAATGATTTACAGAAAACTCGGCAAAACTGGATTGTCGGTATCAATACTTGGTTTCGGCGCCATGAGGTTTCCGATGAAAGGCGAGGGTAAGGATCAGAAGATTGACAGAGACATTGCCGTTCCGATGATCTATAAGGCATTTAAGGCCGGCGTCAATTACATTGATACTGCGGTCGGTTACTGCAATAGTGACAGCCAGAGGGTTGTCGGCGAGTCTCTCAAGGGCTGGCGCGACAAGGTTGTCTTATCTACAAAGAACCATTACTACGGCGCTGACGAAAAGGAATGGTGGAAGAACCTTGAAGACAGTCTGGAGCGGCTCAATGTCCAGTACATTGATGTTTACAACCACCATGGGATAAACTGGAAGAACTGGACTGAAACAGTTGAGCCGTTTTTAGGCAAACTCATGGCAAAGGCCAAGGAACAGAAACTTATCAGGCATATTTGTTTTTCATTCCATGACAACAACGAAAATCTCATCAAGCTTATCAATACTGGATATCCTGAAGTCATAACCCTGCAGTATAACCTGCTCGACCGCAGCCTTGAAGAGGGAATTGCGCTTGCGCATGAAAGGGGGATAGGAATCGTAGTCATGGGGCCTGTCGGCGGCGGATGCCTTGGGGTCGCCAGTGAGGTTCTTGAAAAGATGATTCCGGGAACTATGAGGGTTCCGGAACTCGCGTTGCGCTTTGTGTTTTCAAATCCAAATGTCAGCACGGCCATATCCGGCATGAACACTATGGGGCAGGTGGAGGAGAACTTGAAAACAGCTTCGGATAATTCCCCTTTCAGCGATGAAGAACTTGATATCATAGGAGACCATCTCCAGAAGCTGAAGAAGATGGCTGACCTCTATTGCACCGGTTGCAACTACTGCATGCCTTGCCCCAA
>JAGVIF010000582.1 GCA_020056205.1 Lentisphaeria bacterium
AGGGAGAAGGAGAAAAGTTTTCTAAATTCTAAATTCTCCTTTGAAACTTCACCACCGATGAACACCGATTTTATCAATTTAGTTTCATTTTGATAAAACTGCGAAACTCGCAGTAGGACGCTAATTTCTAAATTTTTGTATGTCCCTTGTGTCCCTTATGTCCCTGCGGAGAAGAATTTGGAAATCGGAAATCCTGACTTCTTTTTGCTTGCGTCTTCATTTATTCTGAACCCTTTCTTTGACGCAGAGGCATCCCGCTGTCTTGGTGGTTTAAAAATCTTAAAAACTAAGACTTAAAACTGATTTTGCCGGCTAAAAGTTTCGCGGCAATTTTCGGGTTGGCCTTCCCCTTGCTCTTCTTCATAACCTGCCCGATGAGGAACTGAAGCGCCTGCGCCTTGCCGGCCTTGTATTCGCCTGCCTGTGAGGGAAAAGACGCGATTACTTCATCAACGAACGGGGATATTTCGCTCTCATTGGATATTTGTATAAGTCCTTTCTCCCTAATTATTTCGGAAGGTTTTTTGCCGCTTAAAAAAATCTCGGAGAGAACCTCTTTGCCCGAGTTGCCTGTAATTGAGCCGGAGTGAACGGCGTCAACCAGTTCGACAAGATGCTCCCCGGTAACGGGACAATCTTTTATCGCCATTCCTCTCAAATTGATTTCCTTCAACACTTCCGAAATTATCCAATTCGCGACCGACTTCGGGTTTGAACTCTTAGACGCGGCGCCGTCAAAATAATCAGCGAGGTTTTTATCGGAGGTCAGGACTTGGGCGTCGTATTCGGAAATTCCGTAATTCGCGACGAAGCGCTCCCTCTTTTTCGCCGGCAGTTCCGGCAAAGACCGGCGTATTTCGTCAATAATCAAGTCATCGGCGATAAATGGAAGCAGGTCCGGCTCCGGAAAATATCTGTAGTCGTGCGCGCTTTCCTTTTTCCTCAGCAAAAATGTTTCTCCGGCGTCATCATTCCAGCCCCTTGTTTCCTGTTCAAGCCGTCCCCCTTCATCCAAGACGTTTTTCTGCCGCTCAATCTCATGCTCAATAGCGCGGTGGATTGAGCGCAGGCTGTTCAGATTTTTAATTTCTATTTTAACGCCTAACTCTTTTTGGCCTTCAGGCCTGACTGAGACGTTCACATCGCAGCGCATCTGGCCTTTTTCCATATCGCAGTCGCTGATCCGCGCGTATTGCATTATTTCTTTGAGCGCCTCGATATAGGCATAGGCTTCGTCGGGAAAGCGCATGTCCGGCTCGCTGACTATTTCCATCAGCGGCGCTCCCGCCCTGTTGAAATCTATTCCGCTGTAACGCCCCATGTGCGTCGACTTTGCGACATCTTCCTCAAGGTGTATCCTTGTAACGCCTATGATTTTGTTTGGCAGCGGCGCTCCGGAAAAACCCCTTCCGCCGACATGAATTTTCCCGCCCCTGCAAAACGGCAGGTCGTATTGCGAAATCTGGTAATTTTTCGGCATGTCCGGATAGAAATAACTTTTGCGGTCAAACTTGCTGAACTTCGAAATCTCGCACTCTATCAAAAGCCCGGCGGCTATTGTTTTTTGAATAGCGGTTTTATTCGGAACCGGCATCACGCCCGGCAACCCCATGCATACCGGACATACAAGCGTGTTCGGAGGAGCGCCGTAAATATTTCCGCACGAGCAAAACATTTTGCTCTCGGTTCTCACCTGAACATGCACCTCAAGCCCTATGACGGATTCGTATTTCACAAAACAGCCCTCTTTGTTTCAGGAGGAGTAAATCTTTTTATTTCCCTGTTCTTCTCAAAAACCGCAGATGCGGAAAGCAGGATTTTTTCGCCGTTCGACGGCGCCACAAACTGGATTCCTATCGGCAAACCCGACGGGGATATTTCCGAAGGCACGCTTATCGCGCAATTGCCGGCAAGATTGACTGAAATAGTGAAAATATCGGAGAGATACATCTGCAGCGGAGAACTTTTTTCTCCGAATTTAAAAGGCAGGCTTGGCGTTACCGGAGTCAGAATTATGTCGCATTTTTTAAAAGCGTCCTCGTAATCGCGCCTGATGAGGGTTCTCGCCTTCTGGGCGCGCAGGTAATAGGCGTCATAATAACCGCTGCTCAACACAAAAGTTCCAAGCAGAATCCTTCTTTTAACCTCCTCTCCAAAACCGGCTTCGCGGGTGGAAAAATACATATCGGACAAATTTTCCGTTTTTTCCCTAAGCCCGTATCTGACGCCGTCAAATCTTGCGAGATTCGCGCTCGCCTCGGCCGCCGCTATGACATAGTAGGACGCCACAGAATACTTCCAGTGGGGGAGCGATACGGTCATAATTTGCGCTCCAAGTCCCCTCATAATTTCAATAGTCTTTTCCACGCTCCTTCTTATGGAGTCTTCAAGTCCTTCGCAATCAAGGCATTCCGAAGGAATCCCAACCCTCGCGCCGCGCAGAGATTCGGCGTTTTTCGCGGCGTCTGCGAAATTCGCAAAACCCGATTCAAGTTCAAGCGATGTGCAGTCCATAGCATCTCTGCCGGAGATGATGTCAAGCATTATTGCCGAATCCAAAACAGTGTTTGTAATTGGGCCAATCTGATCAAGCGAAGAGGCGAAAGCCACAAGCCCGTACCTGGAAACAATTCCGTAGCTTGGCTTCAGACCGACGGTTCCGCAGAACGCGGCTGGCTGTCGTATTGAGCCTCCGGTGTCGGAACCAAGAGCCGCAGGAACCATGGAAGCCGAGACTGACGACGCCGAGCCGCCGCTCGATCCGCCCGGCACTCTTTCAATATCCCACGGATTCGCCGTCTTCGCAAACGCGCTGTTTTCGCACGACGACCCCATCGCGAATTCATCCATATTGGTTCTG
>JAGVIF010000417.1 GCA_020056205.1 Lentisphaeria bacterium
CGGTTTATGACTTTTGCAACTGGCTCAAATAACAAAGGGACAAAATCCCATTAAAGTTTGAGGAGGGAAAAAGATGAAGAATTTAAAAAAAATCACACTCGTTTCACTGTTGGCGGTCAGCGTTTTCACGAGCGGATGCTCAACTATTTCTGACTGGTTTGGATGGGGCGATGAAGCGGTACCTGAAGATATCGGCGGCGGCCTGCCCCCTTCAACGGATCCCGGTGCGATCGGACGATGGGGCGCGCCTGATGCCGGAGCGCCAGGAAGACCCGGCGAGTGGACGCCAATTCCCGGTATGAATTTTCCAACCATTTATTTTGCCTACGATCAGGCGCAAATAGGCGCAAGCGAACAGGCAAAACTTGAACAAGTCGCAAATTACCTCATGCAAAATCAGACCGTCAATTTAATAATCGAAGGACATTGCGACGAAAGAGGCAGTGTCGAATACAACAGGTCACTCGGGGAAAAAAGAGCAATCTCTATCCGCGACTACTTGACTAAGCTCGGAGTCCCCGACGCAAGAATGCAGACAATCAGCTACGGAGAAGAAAGACCGGCCGTAAGCGGTTCCGACGAATCCGCATGGGCAAAAAACAGAAGAGCCGAACTAATCCCCGCAAGGTAAGGCTTATTGAATTAAAAATCGGAAATCGGCAATTGGAAATTCTGGCTGCTTTTCAACCAATTGCGATGTCGATCCGAAAAAGGCAACAGTTTCAAAGGAGTAGTCCGGATTCAGAGTTGGAGTTCACTATTTCAAGCAGTATCCGTTCGTAGTAGCGCAATTTATTGCGCGTTATCAAGAACGGCGTATAGATTCGCCTCTTGCAAACGGGCGCAAATATTACAATCATTATCGCTATCGTAGCCGCACATGAAAACATTTCTAATTATTATTTTTTGCGTAAGCGCCGCAATCCTCTTCGCAGAAAGCAAAGTCGAATTGATTAAACCGCAAATGATACAGGACGCGATGGGAGACTCCGTCAAAATGAAGTTCAACGCATCCCCCCTCCCCCACATGATGGTTTTCGAAAGAAAGAATCCGTCCAAAGCCGCAGGATATTTATTCAATTCGGGCGATATCAAAGTAAGCGGGAAGGGACACGAAGGGGGGGACGTTGACGCTTACGTTCTACTGGCGCCTGACGGAAGCGTAATATCGGTCATGCTCGGGGACAACAAAGAAACTTCCGGCGGCGTGCAAAAAGTTTTTGACAGCGGTCTCCTGAAGGATTGGAAAGGGAAAAAACACGGAGAACCTCCCCCCGACACGGTAACCGGAGCAACGCTCACAAGCAAAGCCCTGAACCAGTCGGTTTCGGCTCTCATGGACAAACTTGCCGAACTAAAATTCTTCGCAAATATTCCCTGAAAATATAAGTTCAGCAAAAGAACGGGGTTTACTGAACTTATACAAGTAAATATTCACCGAAAGTACAGGGTTCGGTGAATATTTACGCGCAGTGTCAGTAAACTTGCGTTGACGGGGAATCGGGGTCGGAATCGGGATCAATTTCAGATTGCCGATTTTAAAACCCCTGAACGCTGAACGGTGAACCCTTTTTTCATTCTCTTGGGTCGCGGGCGAAGTCCGCCTTAGGTTAAAGCCTGAACAGCCTTTTCTTCTGCGGCTTTTTCATATCCGCCCCGGCCAAGTTCTTCATTATCGGAATAGCTCTCGTCCTAGTGCTTGTGTCCTCCCTGACCATTTCTTTTTGCGCGCTTTTAACTATCGTTTCTTTCTCTTCCTTCGCCTTGCAGAGATTAACGGAAGCAAGTATCTCGGTAAATTTTGGCCTTTGGACGGGGTGGTAGGACAACATCTCCATGATCAGCGAATCTATCTCATCCGGAATGTCCTGCCTTAGCTTTGCCGGATGTTCCGGAGGAGCATATTCAACCGTCTCCGCAGTTTGCAGTCTCCGCGCGGCCGCGCTGAATATTTCCTCCCGCCGGGGAGACTTTCTTTTCACCCTTGAATAAACCGTCTCCACTTCCGTACTGCCTGAAAACGGATATTTGCCGGTAAGCATAAAATAGAAAAGAACCCCATAGCTGAAAACATCTCCGCGTTTGTCCTCAATGCGGCTCTCCGCCTTTTCCGGACTTATGAAATAAGGCGACACCGATGAGGAGAGTTCATCCTTGTTTTGAAGCAGATTGTATATGAAACGGGATTTAAAAAAATTCTTGACCCTCACATTTCCCCTGGCATCCATCTGAATATTTTTAGGGCTGATGTCATGATGGGCAAATTCCTTGTGGTGCGCCACCGCCATTCCAAGCGCCACCGCCTGAAAAACATCCACCAGCTTGTCAACATCAAGGAAACCCTGAACATCAGGAGAATAGTCTGAAAGAGGGAAACCGTCCAATTTCGGATATGTCACAAAATAGCGGCCGTCTATTTCGCCGTGGTTTAATATCGGACATACATTGGGATGTTTCAACGTTGAGAGCGCTATCGCATCCTCTCTTGCAAAGGCGAAAAACGTCTGGTAATCGGGACAATCTTTTTCAAGGATGAATATGATGGACTCCATATTCTGCCCCTTGTCAAAGCCCTCATACGCCGAGATATAACTTTCGGTTCCAAGCGGCTTTTCCAACTGAAGATAGCCGAATTCTTTTGGGATTATTATCTCCGTCCCGCAATCTGAACATTCACACAGCGTGAAAGGCTCTATCCCCGCCGCGTCCACAACCCCGCCGCAACCTTTGCACTGTAAATCATTCATCTTTTTACAACCGCTAAAAACTAACTGAAATAAAACAATACGCTAATAGAAAACAAAAAAATACAATTACAAATAATTTAAGATTTTTTTTCTGTGCCTTGTCCTTATCGTTTCCGCCTTCCTCAGTATCCTGCGGATAAAAACCCTGTCTTTCTTAAAACGCGGAAGAATTTTCGCATATCCCAACCAGAAACGCATGACATCCCTGCGGGAACAAAGGCCTTCCGACGAAAACAACAATTGTCCTAAATCCTTCGCAATCCATCTTTTGGAAAGTCTTTCTGACATTATAACTCTCTGTAAATCAATAAGATAAACTTTATCATTCTCGGATGAAACAACAAAAAAGTGCAGTAAATACAAATCCTGATGGGCAAAATTCGAACGATGCATCATACCGGCAAGTTTTGCGATTTTCGCAATTATCCTTTTTTTCCTCGGAAAGTCAACGCGTGAAAATGAGCCGAAGAGCTCGGAAGCCCTCGCATAGTTCCGTATCCCGGCGCTCAGAACGCATGTCTCATCTGCGAATTTCGCAGCCGCGACAGGCTCGGGCGCGGGGATTCCGCGTTCCGCGAAGGCCGTCAAAGCTTTCCACTCGTGAAATGCTCCGTCAAGGAAAAACGGTTTGAGGGAAAAGAGATTTTTGAGAATTTCGAACAGAGGCAAAGGATGGTATCTTTTTAGATAAGTTTCAAATTCTCCGCCGGAACTTTTAAGCAGAATCTTCTCGGTTCCGCGCTCGGCAACTTTTTTCTTCACATCCGTCCCGGCCAGCTGACACAAAGACCGCGCGTCGGCGACGCCGTTTTGCTTCAGCAATTCCGTGTATTTCTCATTTAACAAAAAGTCTTTCATATTTTATGCTGAACTTATACGAAGCAAGATATATTTTCAAATGAAATTTTGAATAAATGAAAATTGATTTTAGATTATTGAGCCAATTGCAGAACTCA
>JAGVIF010000412.1 GCA_020056205.1 Lentisphaeria bacterium
AGACATTCTCCAAATACTCCCCCGTTTTTTCTTCCCGACAAATAAACTTTGGTTAATATGGCGCCCCGCGACAATTATATTTACTCCCTGACGACAATTAAAAATACCCGTGGAATAATTGATCATCAGACTCTCTGAAAAGCTGTTACTTTACAGGATTTTCAGGAGGACTTATGATCAAAGAAACGCAGTATGGAAATCTTATAAAAGAATTCAACAGGTCAGGAGAGATAACAATGAGTTCAATGAAATCGGGCATGACCCGTAAAACAGGTTCGAAATATTTAAAACTGGGCAAAGGTCCGGGAGAATTAAAAAAGCCGCATACCTGGCGGACCCGCAATGACCCGTTTGCTGATGTAGCGGATGAAATAGATAAAATGCTTGGAGACGCGGAAGAGCTTGCGCCTTTGACTATTTTCACGCATCTGCAGGATGAATATCCGGGCAGATTCAGTGACGGGCAGTTAAGAACGCTTGAACGCCGAGTCAATGAATGGAGGATGAAAAAAGGCGGACCACAGATTGTGAGCATAGCTCAGATCCATGTTCCCGGGAGACTGATGGAACTTGACTGGACGAATATGAATGCATTGATGATCACAATATGCGGAGTGCATTTCTGTCACCTGCTGTGCCATGCGGTCATGACATATTCGAACTGGGAATGGGCTGAAATTGCATTTTCGGAGAGTTTTCAGTCGCTGAAAAAAGGTTTCCAGTCGGCGATATACAGGCTTGGAGCGGTTCCTGAAATTCTGCAGACAGATAACAGCTCAACGGCGACACACCAGGTTGAAAAAAGCAAAAAAGCTCGTGATTTCAATCACAATTATAAGACATTTCTGGAGCATTACGGAGTAAAGCCCCGGAGCATAAACGTCAACAGTCCAGATGAGAATGGAGATATTGAAAGCGCCAACGGACACTTGAAAAGGCGCATGGAACAGTATCTGCTTCTGAGGGGAAGCCGTGATTTTTCCAGCATTGAGGAGTACAGGATTTTTCTCAATGATGTCCTGATAAAAGCCAATATGAACAGGACCGAAAAAGTAAAGGAAGAGCTCAATGCCATGCGCGAACTGCCTGAAGTGCGCCTTCCGGAGTACACCGAAGAGGAAAAGACCGTAAGCTCATTCGGAATGATAAGAGTCAAGAAAATAGCCTACAGTGTTCCTTCAAGACTGAAAGGGCGCAGGATCCGGGTGCGTGTCCATGAAGACAGAATTGAGCTGTTTTCAGGAGTGAATCATATTGGAACCCTTGAAAGGAAAACCGGGTGCGGTTATAAGGTCGACTACCGGGACGTGATAGAATCCCTGCGCCGCAAGCCCGGGGCGTTCGCCAACTGCCGTTATAAAGACCAGCTTTTCCCTTCCGGAATATTTTCAGCGGCCTATGAACAGCTTCTTGAACAGTTTGAGGAACGCCGCGCCGACAGAGAATATCTGGAAATACTCTATCTTGCCGCTGGGAACGGCGAAGACAAGGTTTCAGGGCTGCTTTCAGCCATTATAGATGAGAAAATTCCTTTCACCATGGACACGGTGAAGCGGAAACTCAATATTCAGACACCCTTACCGGAACTGCACAGACCCGAACCTTCACTGTTCTCATATGATAATCTGCTAACTATGGCAAGGAGGGTGATATGTCTGCTGATCCACTGATATTATTACTGAAATCGTTTAATTTGTCGACAATGGCGCATATATATGATGAAAGTCTCAAACGAGCCGAAAATGAAAACTGGGGATACCGGAAATTCCTGCAGTATCTATGCGAAAATGAATCCCAGTCCCGCCATGACAGAAAAACAAAAAGGCTGCTTTCAAAATCAAAACTTCCGGAAGGCAAAACTCTTGCATCCCTGGACGAGAAACTTCTGCCTGAAAAATGCCGGAAAATGCTTCCGTCCCTTCTTGACGGCACTTTTGTAATGCGGGCGGATAATATTCTCGCATTCGGGCTGCCCGGCGGCGGGAAAACACATTTTCTGGCCGCTTTGGGCTATGAACTGATTCTCCGGCATCAGTATAATGTACTGTTCATTCCGACATTCAAACTTGTGCAGGAGCTTCTTGTAGCAAAACAGAATCTGAATCTGACTGAACAGCTTAGGAAATACAACGCTTATGATGTTATTATCATCGATGATATCGGTTATGTTCAGCACAGCCGGGATGAAATGGAAGTTCTTTTCACCTTTCTGGCCGAACGCTACGAAAGAAAGTCCCTGATGATTTCGAGCAATCTGGTTTTCTCTGAATGGGACAAGATTTTCAAGGATCCGATGACAACGATGGCCGCAATAGACAGACTTGTCCATCATTCGGTTATCCTGGAATTCAACGAGGGAAGCATAAGGGAAATGCAGGCGAAAAAAAAGAAGAAATAAAAAGAAGGGCTCCCCCCCTCCGTTGCACTTCGGTCTCGCTGCTTCGCAGCGCCCTTCGGGACGACCTCCATGCAACGGAGGGGGGATGGGGGGGAGGAGGGGAAAGAAGGAGGAGTCCTTCTCCAACCATAAATCAAACACTCACAAATAGGAGGTTAAAGGAAATAAAAGAACCGGCAATTCCACGGGTATTTTTAATTGTCGTCAAGGGAATTTTTAATTGTCGTTTGACACATATCCGCAATTGTTCTGTCATTCGCGTAATATACGGCTCTGAACTGGGGCAGTATCTTGAGTAAATTCAAAATGTTGTGTATGAGATGAAAAACAACGCGTCCTGACTTATATTAAAACTTTTCCCAAAAAAATAATAAAAGAAAGGACACGTCGAAATGAATAATATCGGTGAAAGCGCCTCGCACACGCAACCGGAACGGGGAAGGCGAAAACTTTGTCAGCGGACTTGTTCCTAGATATCGGCGCAGGAGCGTGACGATTGACGAGGCGATTCCGCTGCTTTATTTGAAAGGAATATCCGGAAACGACATGTCGCACGATGAAAGGCTTTGCGTTCTTGTTGTAATAGGGGCGACCGAAAATGGAGAGAAGGAACTTATTACGGTCGTTGGCGGATACATCGGGAAAGCGCCGAAAGCTGGGCATGCGTCCTGAGGGAGTTGAGAGATAGAAATTTTGTGCCGCCCAAGCTTGCGATTGGGGACGGCAATCTTGGATTCTGGTCAGCGATGAGGGAGATATATCCCGAGACAAAAGAACAGCGTTGCTGGGTTCACAAAACGGCCAACATTCTGGATAAGCTTCCGAAAGCCGTGGAATGCCTGGTCAAGGACAGGGGAAGCCTTCTGTCATTCTATGACTTTCCAGCCGAACACTGGAGGCATATCCGCACTACCAACGCGATAGAATCAACCTTTGCGACAGTCAGACTGCGGACGGATAAGACACGAGGACAAGGAACAATGAATACAACGCTTCTCATGGTCTTCAAACTGGTTGACGCGGCATCCAAAGGCTGGTTGCGGTTAAGCGGACATAAACATATCGTAAAAGTATTAAACAATGAGCCAATTGCAAAAGTCAAAACCAGCGCCGATGAAGGAGATTGTGAAATTCAGACGAGCCACAAAACCGGAGGCATACCCAAAGCGGTATGTCGA
>JAGVIF010000123.1 GCA_020056205.1 Lentisphaeria bacterium
ACGTTCACAGTCGGGCGGACACCCGCCTGCCGCCCCAGCGGGGCAGGCAGGTGCGCGGGCAAACGGGGTTCGGTGAATATTTACGGAGATAGGCAGGATGTCTGATAGGCTGTTATATAATTTGATGAACAGGGATTTCTCGGCGGACAGGAATCTTGACTTGAGTTTTAGGACTCGCAAGCGCGTTTTTCTGTCGGTTTTGACAGGGCATGTTCTGTGTGTTCTCATCCCGTTTGCCTTGTCATTTTTGAGTATTTTTTTCCCGGAAAAGAGGGAGAGTGTGATTTCGGTCAGGCTTATAGAGCCGTCGCCGCCGAATATTGAGAAGAGCGCGCCGAGCCCTCGACCGCCGTCTCCTGAACCTCCCCTTCCTGAACCTCCATCTCCTCCGGTGGTATCTCCGCCTGATCCCCCGCTTCCGGCGCCTCCGGTTCCGGTGCCTCCGGAACCGGAGATAAGCAAGCCGGAGCCTGTCAAAACTCCGGTTGAGCCCAAAAAGATACCGGCGGTAAAAGTCCCTAAGGAAACGCCTGTGAAAGAGAAAAAGGCATGGAAACCGCGCGCGCCTGATCAAATCACTCTTTCCAAGGATATTGTGAAATCAAAACAGCGGCCTTTCACACCGATAGACCCGAAGGAATTCAAGAGCAAACTAATGAAAATACAAGAGCAGTGCAAGGTGTCAGGCGGCTCCGGCGCTGCCGTGTCATCCGGCGGCCCGCCGCTCGACTACTATGAAAGAGTTTCAGCCTATTTGTATGAGGCGTGGAATCAGCCGTCGAAGATGGAACTTAGAACAAGCCGCCCTTCCGTGTCGCTTTCAATCAGGGTGGACGCGGGCGGGAAAATTTTATCCTCGTCGGTAATGCGCGCCAGCGGTATTCCGGCCATGGATTCATCTGTCGCGGAACTGCTCAAGAATTTGAGCGCGCTTCCCACTCCCCCTGCCGGAGCGATGACACTTGACATATCACTTGAGGTTACGGATTAATAAATTTAATTTTTTTTGCGGGGGTGGAACTTGCAAGTCATTGCTATTCTGGTAGTTGCATTTATGGTTTTTGTTTCCGTCTTAGTGATTCCGTTATGGGCGTTAGCCCTGCTGTATCAAATAAAAGACGCGCAAAAAAGATTGGCTTCCGAGCTTGTCAAGTTAATGGTAGCGAAGGCTCAAATGGAAAAAGGTCATGGGGCGGCGGTTTTGCCCGCCAGGGATGATTCCCGGAAAGAGCCGGTCTCCAGCGCTGTTGCGTCGGCCCATCGTGCTTCGGCGCAGATGCCTGCCGATTTAAAAAAAGAAAGCGTTCCTGTTCCTGACCTAAAAACAACCTCCTCTGCGGACACAGCCGCAACAGCTTCTTTAAAGACGGTAGAAAAAGCTCAACCAACTGTTCCCGCAAAAGAAATATTTGCCCGGCAGGCTGATGGCTTCCGGGAGAAAAAAACGGCGGCCGCTTTTCCTCCTCACAAACAATCTGAGTTCGAGAGAAACGTCCAGGAAATTCTAAGCAAGATGTGGACTTGGATTGTTGTGGGAGAGGAATACAGGCCAAGGAACGTATCGCTCGAGTATGCGGTTGCAAGCGTTTGGCTTATGCGCTCGGCCATCATTATTATTTTGACCGGCATAGGATTTTTTCTGAAGTATTCGATGGAGAAGAACATCATCGGGCCTTACGGCAGGATTGCCGTCGGAATTACCGTCGGGCTTGGAATGCTGATTATCGGGATAAAGCTTGCCAACAAAAAGTATCATATTATCGCGCAGGGACTGATAGGCGGCGGAATCGCGACTTTGTACCTGAGCATTTTTGCGGCCTACAAGATATACAAAGTAATCCCGGATGCAAGGCTGTCGTTCGCGCTGATGATATTGATCACAATTGCCGCGTCAGTCATAGCGGTAAGGCTGAATTCCATGCTCGTTGCCGTGTTCGGCATAGTAGGAGGCTACTGCACGCCAATCATGTTGAGTGTCGGAACAGCCGACCTTCCGGGACTTTTCTCCTATGTCCTGATACTTGGGATCGCCGTAATCTGCGTGGCGAAATACAAGGATTGGAAAATACTCAACGCCCTCAGTTTCGTATTCACTTACGGTCTTTACTGGGGCGCGATGGATAAATTCTACACGGACAGCGACTTCATTGTCGCAATTGTTTTTATCTCACTATTTTTCCTTCTTTTTGCGGCTATTCCGATAATGAACAATATCATCCACAAACAGAAATCAAACACGCTTACTTTGATAGGAATGTTCTTCAATGCGGCTGTATTTTTCACAAGCGCCTTCTATATCATAGACGGCCGGTTCGACCGCGAGTGGGTTGCCGTAGCGAGCCTCGCGCTTGCGCTGTTCTACACGATACAGGCGGTGGTTTTTGTCAGGCGCGGCATAAGCGACAGGAATCTGCTTGTTCTCCTGACCGGATTTGCGTCATTTTTTCTTACAGTTACGATTCCGCTGGTCTTGTCCGACAAGTGGATAACAACGGCGTGGTCAATCCAGGCGCTTGTTTTTCTGTGGATGAGCTGCAGGATGAAGAGTAATTTTATCCGCGCGGTTTCTTATGTGCTTTACTTTCTCGCCTTCGCCCGTCTCTTCGCTTTTGATTTTCAGAAAAATTGTATTTTTGTCAAAAATCTGGATTACACGAATGAAATGCTGATGCGTTTAATGACATTCGGCTCTTTCATTGCGTCCGTCGCGCTCGGATACAGATTGCTTAAACCGGAGCGGGAAGACGGGGCGGGAATAATCTCGCGGGATAACGACACAAAGGAATTTATCACGGTGAACAGTTCCTCCGCGATATTCGCGGGACTCACGGCGCTCCTGCTTTTTATTTATCTTCATTTCGAGTTCTACTACATCAGCAAATACTTCTATCCGCCCTGCCTTATGCCGCTCATGACCCTGATATGGATTGCCGCCATAATCATTGCCTCGGCGGCCTGCGTCAAAGGAGCGGGAAATTTTTTCCTCAAGATCGCGGTGATACTGTCTTTTGGGCTGATCTTCAAGATATTCATATTTGATATGTTCTTCTGGAGGCTGTCCGTCGGGCATTTTTGGTTTCCGGTGTCTTATTATATCGAGGAAAGCTCGATGAGAGCGCTCGATTTCCTGATGATAATCGGGGCGTTCGCGTATTCGTTCTTCCTGCTTGGAGGAAAGACAAAAGACACGGCAAGATTCTTTGGAGTCCTCACGCTGTCAATGCTTTTCATCTATTTTACGCTGGAGTTGAACACATTTCTCAACTACAAAACGCCTCAGTTCAGAGCCGGAGGACTATCAATATTGTGGGGGCTGTTCGGGCTGGCTTTCGTGCTCGGCGGAATAAGAAAAAATATCACAGCCGTCAGATATGCCGGACTCCTCCTCTTTACGGTGGTGGTTCTGAAAGTGTTCTTTTCCGACCTCGGCAGGCTTTCTCAACTCTCAAGAATCATAGCGTTCATATCGCTCGGACTCGTTGTTCTTGCCGGCTCGTTCATATACGTCCGATTTAAGGATTCATTCAGGATCGGGCCAAAACAAGAGGAGGCAAAAAAAAATGAGGAAGGTTAGCCTGTTTGTCGCGGCGGTATTATTTTTGTCACCGTCTCTTCTATCCGCAGATGCATCCACTCAAATGAAATATTTTAAGGATGTTTCCGGAGACGGCGGAAACGGAGACCTCATCAGGATAGACATTGACAGCGATATTTATGACGCCACGGCCGCAGACTTTGGCGACATCAGAATACTCGGCCCGGCAAATGCTGAAATACCGTATGCCGTCTCCCTTGACACGGCGAACGAAATCCGGACAAAAGACATTTACAACCAGGCAAAGATCAACTCTCTAAGAAAATTCGACGACAACAGAATCGAGCTGATCGTTGAAATTTCGGAAAAAAATTTGCGGATTTCGGGCATTTCATTGAGGACAAGTTCGAGAAACTACGAGAAACAGTTGTCTATTTCCGGCAGCGCCGATATGATCGAGTGGAAGCCGATATGCGAAAATGCCGCTGTCTTCGATTACTCGGAATTGACTCCCATCTCCAATAATACCGTCAGATTCGACGCGGACGGACTGCGCTTCTACAAAATAACAATATCGAATATTTCCGAAAATAAACAATCGCCGAGAACCGAACTGATAACCGAAAAGAGAACGGGCAACGACTTCAGCGTAATAGAAAAAATAGTCCTCGACAGAGAGGCTCTTAAAATAAATGGGATAGATTTTTTGACAATAGAGAAGACGAAGGCGGCGGGCAAAACGCAAACCCGGGAATATCCGCTCACCGCGCCAACAATTAAGGAGTACAAAGGAAAAACTGAAATAATCCTGAATTCACGGAGAGAGCCTATAGAGTCTTTCTCAATAAAAACTTCTTCAACAAATTTTTCGAGGCAGATCAGCGTCTATGGCAGCGATGACGAAAAAGAATGGCGTTGTCTCGGCAACGGAAAAATAACGGGCATTGAAATTGCCGGATACAGGGAACACCATCTCTCCATCCCGATTCCGCGCAGTCGTCTCAAACACTATAAAATAAGCGTCTTAAACGGCGACGCCCCGCCTCTGTCCGGCTTGGCGGCAACAGCATCCGGCGCGGTCTTTTTCATCGAGATGATAAACCGGGAAAATACAAATGACTTAAAGGTTTATTATTCGGGGAGCAATATCCCCGCGCCGTCATACGACATCAGGGAAATCACCGACAAACTCAAAAATCCTTCATTTGCGCAAATGAGGTTCGGAGAAGAAAAAGCCAATCCGTCATACAGACAGGCGGGAGAGTTCTCTTTTCTTAACAATAAGCCCGCATTCATCACCATCGTATTGCTAATGGTCGCCATTCTGTCATTCACCCTCTTTAAAAATTTCAAGAAAATAGACTCATTGTCAACGAAATAATTTCCCCTCCTGTCAGATATTTTTATTAGAATGGAATTTCAAAAATTGGCTTTTTGCGGATATAAGTGTATCTTGACCTAAGAAAATGGAGAAAATATCATGTCGAAAAACGCAATCACAATAAAGGTTCCCACAGGCAAAACTTCCGTGATCGCACTTAAATCAGGAACAAGTTCAGGAATCCTCGCACATGGGACAACGGTCAAATCAGTCATGGACAAGGCCAGAAAAAGCGGCGTTGACGATCCTATCCTGATGTTCGTCCCAAAAAAAGGGCATCGCTACGTATATTGAAAACATGAACGGATTCGTCATGGCAAAATATTCATACCCGCTTGTCAGATTTTCCTTCGATGACGGAACCCTAGAAAAATTCGCCATCCATCCCTGTATTCCCGTCAGAGTTTCCAACCCCGGCTCGGGAATCAGCAGAAGGCTTTACGCGCTGGCCGACACGGGGGCGGACAAGTGTCTCTTTCCGTCCAGTATTACCGCGGAACTCGGCCATGACCTCAAGGGCGACGGAGTGAAGGATTCCGTGAACATCGGAATTGAACAGAGGGAAGTCTCGGTTTATCTCCACACTTTCAAAATCGAACTTCTGGCTCCCGATAAGACAAGCACGGTATGGACATCTCCAGAAATGGAAATTGATTGTTCGGATGCCAATCCTCCGGTTCTCCTTGGCGCCATTGATTTCATGAGAAATTTTAAATGGACAATTGATTATCCCAATGAACTTATGATTATTGAGTGGAAATAGTTTCCCTGTAGGCTCTCTTTCCTTAACAATAAGCGATAAGCGTAAATATTCACCGAACCCTGTCCTTTCGGTGAATATGGACATCTAATAAAATGCGAAATCCCTATTTTTATTCTTTATTTTGCGAAAATCGCAAAACTATTTTTCGCGATTTTCGTGATTTTCGTTGTTTAAGAATCGGTTTTATGGATAGGCTCTAAAGTAAAGGCTAAAACCTTTGCGCTCTTTTCCACGGGAGCGAAATCGGATCGCCGCAAGCCGCCAAGCCAGATTATTTCGCGGGAGTCAGGGAGGCAAAACACGGGATAGGAAGTTTTTTCTTCTTCTGCGATTTTTTTATTTTCAAATATTTTCTTCAGATGAACGGTTTTGCCAAATCCGAATGGGCGCATTGTGTCTCCGTTGCTCCAAGCCCTGATTTCAATATCTTGAGGCATTTTTACTAGGTCGAATAATGCCGTCATGTCATTGCCGCTCAATGATTTAATTTGGTTTCTCTCCAGCGTTTTGGCTTTAATGCTCCACTGTCCCCAGTTTATTTGAGGGGTTTTGCTCCAGTTCCACCTAGTTTTTTTTTGCCTCCGTCTCCCTGTCTCGCGCATCTTTAGGCGCATCGCATCTCTTGAGACCTTGATTTTCATGTCCTTTAGGCCTGACAATGGAAGGTCAATTCTGTTTTTATCTTTTATCTTGTTCAATCTTGATATTCCGTCATCTATTCTCGAAAGCAATTCGTGGCCCGGAACGTAGTCGCGCCCGATTTCTGATGAAATCCATTTGCGCAATATCCTTATTTTTATCGCGGGATGAAGCTTGGAAAAAAAATCAACCCCAAGCTTCGCCTCCGGATTTTTGAGTTTTTTCCACTCGCATTCCGTTGCTTTTTCAAGGAAAAGGGCGTCTTGTTCAAGCGCCATGGCCGCTCTCATCATCCCCTCTTTTGCTCCGTCATAAATGTCGGCAAGCTCGGAAAGGGTGACATTTCTTATATAATTTCTGAGGGATTCGTTTTCAAGATTACTGCTGTCTGTCCGCCAATCCGTCGAGTTTTCAGATTCGAGAAAATCCTCTATCTGCTTTCTCGTGAAATTAAGAAGCGGACGCAGCAACAATACCCCTTCGACGGTTTGAAGTTCGCGCAGAGATGTAAGACCGGAGACGTTTGAGCCGCGGAGAATTCTTATGACCATATTCTCATTTCTGTCGTCGGAGTTGTGTCCGAGCGCCGCCGCGCAGGATTTTTGTGAGGCGAGGACTTTCCATTCCCCGAGCCTGAGCCTTCTTGCGGTGTCTTCGTAACTTTCTTTCCCCTTCAGCGCCTGCCTGGCATTGAGGTTTATTTCTATAAAATCAATTCCTCTGCTTTCGCAAAATTTCCTGCACCATTGCGCGTCATCGAAACTCTCTTTTCCTCTCAGTCCGTGTTGAAAATGAACGGCTTTCACTTCCAACCCGTATTTATCGGCGTTGTTTCGGAGGAATAGGAGAAGGGCGGACGAATCGGCTCCGCCGCTGAATCCGCAGAAAATCTTCTTTATTCCAAGTTTTTGAGGAGAATGCCTCTCAAAAAAATCCGATGATGCAATAGTTCTTTGCATTGACTCCATCCCGTTTTTTTCCCA
>JAGVIF010000494.1 GCA_020056205.1 Lentisphaeria bacterium
AACGTAAATTTTCAAAATGGGTCTTCCAAAATGGATGATTGTCTCTCTATGATAACATTTCAAGTCGGGGCTTGATTCGGGTGGTATGGGATGCTACTGGTTGAAATAAATAAAATAAAGGCTTATTTTGAACCCTGTGGGATGCTAAGGAAGCTGAGCCATGATTCAGCAATAAAGGCAACGCATTGCTTAGCAGGCAGGTGGCGGTTAACAGGGACAATTTCCCGCAATAGACAAAAGAAAAGGCTGAAGGTTATGTTGAATCTCACTGCCAATCCGCTGTCTGTTTGAAAAAAACTGCTGTAAAGATATATTCATGCATTATGAGAACAAGAACACGCGAAGAAATAATAGGGATACTCAAGAAAGCCAAATCTGGCCTCAAAAAGAGCTTCAAGGTCCGGAGAATAGGTCTTTTCGGATCATACGCCAGAGGGGACCAGAAACCCGAAAGCGATCTTGACATACTTGTCGATGTCGATCCAACAATCGGTCTTGGATTTGTTACTCTTGCAGATGAACTGGAGAGGTCTATTGGAATCCATATTGACCTTGTGTCATTGAGGGCGATACCCGCTAGGAAAATCAAGATTATCAAAGAAGATCTGATCTATGTCTAACCGCACCGACAAAATGCTTTCCGATGATATACTGGAATCCATTTCTAAGGTTGAGACTTATATCTACGGGATGAAATGCAAGGACTTTGAGTCAGACAGCAAAACTATCGATGCAGTTGTAAGGAATCTTGAGATAATTGGTGAAGCTTCAAATCGATTGTCCGACAAGTTCAGGGCGAAAAACAGTTCAATCGAATGGGAGAAGATAATGGGATTGCGAAACAGGATTGTACACGCATACTTCGGCATTGACCTGAAAATAATATGGCATATACTTGGCAAGGACCTTCCAGCGCTAAAAAAGAAAATAATGACCATAAAATGACAGCAAGAGTGTTGTGCCCGCAACATTTTTTCTCCAGGATGCTTTTAAAATCCAGAATCGGTGCCAGTATAAATTAATCATTGCGATTAAAATCAAGCCCTGATTTTCCATACAAAGTTGAAATATCAGCGGATTGCGTTTAGATTATGCCGAAGGCGGCTCGTGAATTTTAAACGCTAAGGAATTTTAAAGGGGGGGAGTATGAAAATTAAAACGGCGATGATTCTTGTGTTTGCGGTTTTGGTGTCAAAAAATATTTTTTGCGGAGACGGTGGGCTTTGTGCGCCAAGCGAAGAGAAGGTTCAGGGTCAGAAGGAACTTGTCGTTGCGAATGCCCCGCCGGCGGAAGATACCGCGAAAACTTCTTCTTCAAAAAAGTCCAAGACGGATGAAGGATTCACCTCCGCGCCGCGAACAGTCATATACGGACCTCTTGGGATCGTCCTCAAAGTGCTGGAGTTCACACTTGAAAAGCTCTACATAATTTACGAGGATTGAATTATGCTTGAAACCGCTGAAAATTCTGAAATCCGCGGCTATCTGTCTGAGGAGGGCAAAAAAAAATTCACTCTTACGGTGGGGACGCTCTGCGCCATTTTTTTCATCCTCCAACTTGTTGTTCCATTCCTCTTCGTAATCCTGATTCTTCCGTTCGCATTTTTCTCAGGGTCATCGTCTATAGGCATGTACCTGACGGACGAATCCGTTTATTACGACGGCGGAATATATATGTGCAGGGACTCAATCAGCCCCTTTTCGTCAGGCGAAAAGAAAAACGCCTTTGTCAAAATTGACGTGTCGGGAAAAAAAGCAAAGACCTCGGATATTGCCGATCTCGATGAAAAGAGCTACAAACTTCTTGCGGATAAAGACCGCATTTGGATTGTCTCAAACGAGAAAACGCTGTTCTACAAAAACGGAAAAATAAACGACTCCGAAATTCCAACAAAACTGGGAAACATCTCAAATCTGTTTTTTGTGGAGGGATACCCGGCTCTCCTTGAAAGAAGCCCTGACAGCGCATCCGTAAAAATCCTCAGAGACGGACAGTGGAGCACCCTGATCAATGTAAATAATGCGATTTTCGCAAAAGACGGGAAGGGACTTTTCTCTCTGAGATGTATTTCTGGAAATGATGGTTTTTTCATTGTGGGCAGATACATTGATTCTCTTTATGCAATTTTTGTTCCTTTTTCAGCTCCGCTTGACGCGGCAACGTCCCCATCATGGCTGCGGATAGGCAATTGCGGAACTTGGTGGACTACTGCGGGAGATTCGAAAAACACATACGTCTTCTCTTCATCGGACGGCAGGAAGATGGGCAAAGATGTGACAGGATACCGTTTAAAGAAAGAAACAGCGGAACGGTTCTTTTCCGCGCCTGACACGATGATTGTAACCGATATGGGATCTGCCGTTACCGGTGAACCTGACCATCTTTTCATCGTCTGCCAGTCTCTTCCGGGCGGTCTGCGCGTCCGCGAAATTCGCAATGGAAGTCTTGTCTCGGAGAGCCGTTTGTCGTCAAACTTTCCGTTCCACTCAAATCTTATGATTTGGATGATGATTCCTCATGTTTTCACAATGCTCATGCCACTTCTTCTCGCCTTCGTCCTGGCCGGTCTCATGGCGAAATACCGTGTTACGCATTACCGATGGGGTGAAAAAAAAGTTATTCAGGCGTCGCTTGTGAAACGGGCGGTTTCACAGATCATTGATTTTTTGATACTCGGATTCCCGATGGTAGCGGGCGGAATTTTTATGATGATTATGTTCTCGGATATTGAACTGATGATTGAAAAAGGTCCGCTTGCTGTCCTGAGTTTTATCCCGCTCTTTCTCGGCTCTTTTCTCTGGCTTGCCGCCGGAATATTGCTCTTCAGTTGGCTTGAGGGAAAGTGGGGCGCCACTCCGGGCAAATACGTCCTTGGCATAAGAGTAGTCGGCACAGATTTACAACCATGCGGATTTGGAAGGGCGCTTATCAGGAATCTCCTGAAGTTCGTTGACGGGTTCTTCAATTTTATAGTCGGAATAACAACGGCGGCTCTCACCGAAAACTGGCAGAGAGTCGGAGACCTCGCCGCAAGAACAATAGTAGTGGAAAAGAGCAAAGAAAATTAAGCAAGGATAGAATTTTCGCAAGTCTTTTAAACTCAAGAAAATTGAAAACGACGAGGTATATTTCATCTTCAGTTTTCTTGAAAAGCAAGGGCAAAATGATATTGTCAGGATATGACGAAAAAATGTTCTATATTTACTACAGCGCTCGTCAGTATATTTGTCCTTTGGGCAATCACCTTTGCGAATCTCGCATATTCGGACGATGAAGCCCCGGTGAAGATTGCTATCATCGGCGATATTTCATTTTACCGCGACAAAATTCCTCTGCTTATCGAAAATTTTTCTTCGGACAATAGGATACAGGTTCTTGAAAGAGAGGAAATTGACAGGATCCTATCCGAAAAGGAATTGCTGCTGAAGGATAAATCCATCGCCGGTACGATGAAAGTCGGCAAAATGCTTGGCGCGGACGGTGTTATGATACTTCAGGCGATTTCATACGAGGGCAAGAACTATGTGGGAATCCGGCTTGTCAGTGTCAGAGCCGGAATAGCGCTTTCATCACTAATTCTTCCCGAGGAGGAAAGCGAAATTATCAGGTGGACCGGAGCCGTCGTCGAAAAATTCCGGCCGCTTATGAAAAAATTGAAACTTCCACGGGATGCCGCAGTTACTCTCTCTTTTTTATATATACACGACGAGAATTGGACACAAATAATGGAGAATGTGGAAAAGGACAAGGATTCAAAAATATCGTGGGACGCATCGAAAGAATCGGATGAATATTTGAAAGAGGCAAACTGGGCGTTCATTTACGAGGATTTTGACAAGGCCTGGAAAAACGCGGACGCCGCCTTCGCCCTCGGCAATAGAAGCGCTGACGTGTATTTTCTCAGAATACGCTCACGGATCAATCAACTTCATAAAGGAGGGGTTTCCAGCGATAGCCGGATAGTATCTTCGGAAATAGATACACTTCTTGCCGCTATGAACATATACTACGATATGCTTCTCTCTTTCAATGATTTTTTCATTTTAAAAGGTTCGGGCAGTTCACTCGAGAAGTGGGGGGTATTCTGCGATATCATTCGCAAATCTTCATTATTATTTCGTGATGATGCGTATGATGCGAATGATGCGAATGATGCGAAGAACCCAAAAAACACGCCGGAGAATCTCCATAAACTCAAAGTTCTACAGAATTTAATAAGAAAATGCGCAACTATCACATGGAATTGTGCGGGCGAAGGGGGGCTATGGCCATACAACGAGACTTTTCTGTGGTGCTACGGACTATTGCATCCATCACCTGAGCAAGCCTTCACGGCCTAGAATAAACTCCTCAATGAGGAGATTTTTTATTTAGCCAAAATTTCCGCACCAATTCCTGTTTTTAAAATACATGACATGAAAGCCTTGACCACCATGTAACACATGCGTATTTAATAATATCAAACTGGAATTTTAAATGCAAAAAAATATTCCCACTTTGTGGGAATAGAACAAAAAACAAAAATAAACCAAGGGACAAAGGACAAAGAATCAAAGAACCATCAGGAATTGCGAGAAAAGACGCGCCGACTGTAGCGCCAGTTGCGGAAGTCAAACCCGTAGGCACTGACACCCCAACCACTATCATCCCAAAAGACACAGACCACGCGCAACGCCCCCGTAATATCCACACAATAAAAAATATTAGCTTTTCCATCATTCAACAAATCACCAACTTGGCCTTTATTCTGCTTCTTCATCAGCTGCCAGACATCAGCGATCTTGCCTACTGCCTTCTTTTTGCCGCCCAGAGCTAGAATAATATCTCGATCATAGCTATTTTTTTCCAGCTGATGGCAAGACAACTTTACTTCTGACTGTGACGCTACAATCATCTCACCGAACCATTTCAAGAAATCGCCATCCACATAAGAAATCTTGACTTCAGCTGATTCGCTAATATCTTTTTTGAATTTATCCGCGACTTTAAATGGCTGATCCAAAGCGAGCAAATCTACCGTACCAACCAAAGATAGCACACCATCATTTTTTACTTTTTTCGATTTAGGCTTCTCTACCGCAGGCATCGCATCCAGCAACTTGGCAAAATCTTTACGAGCAATCACCCGCTGTTGCCAACGAATCACATCATCGA
>JAGVIF010000031.1 GCA_020056205.1 Lentisphaeria bacterium
CAAAAAAATCGGGAACACCGGCGCATGGCTCTACAAAATCACGAGAAACTCGTGTTTCGATATTTTAAAGTCCGCGAGGAAAAAAACGGAGACATCTCTTGACGACGGCTGTTTTCCGTCTTCTATCGCCGATTGCAATCCGGGGTCGCGCCCGGATGTCAACGCCTGCCGGAACGACGATATTGCCGTCTTGAAAAATGCTATTGAAGGCCTGCCGCGCCGGGAAAGAGAAATCATTTTGCTCAAGCTGGAACACGAAAAATCTTATTCTGAGATAGCCGAAATCACCGGGCTTTCGGCGGGCAATGTCGGTTTTATACTTCACAATGTCGTTAAAGAACTTGCGAACGTCGTCAAAGGACGGGAGGAGAAAAAAAATGAACTGTGAATATTTTTCAAAGTTGATTATTGACAAACTTGCCGGTGAAATCGGCGCCGACGAAAACAAGAGCCTCGAAAAACATATTGAAGACTGCGAAAAATGCCGGGCGGAATCGCTAAAATTCCAGGCGCTGTGGGAGAAAAGTTCGTCCTTCTTAAAAACAAATCTGAATCAGTATTCCCTTGATAAAAAACATCTTGCGAAAATCGCGGAAGAACAGGCGAAAATCAAGAGGAAACCCTCCGTGATGCGGGTTCTGATCTACGCAAGTTTAGCGGCGGCGGCATGCATAGTAATTGCCGGTATGTTTTTACCCGCGCTATCACCCATAGTACGCGGCTTGCTACCCCAAGAAATGCTGATAATAGAAAGACTCGGAGACTCCGGAGAGACCGACACTATGGGAAGAAAGGATATCCAAATTGAAATGCGCGAAGTTGAAGTTGCCCAGTTGGGGGATATCCCTACTTTTTCGTCTTCGCCAATTCCACCTCCATCAAGAAAAAACAAAATGGGGACAGATAGCGCGTCTGCCGGAGCGGCGATGTCGTCTTTGCCTTCCGCAAGACAAAAATTATCCAAAGCCAATACGAAAGCCGACAGAGAAAAAGAAAAATATTTTGACGTGATTGCCGGGGGTGAAACTGATGAGATTTCTTCGGCTCTCTCAAAGTCTCCGGCACAACCGGCGGAAATGAGGGGTGAAAGACGTAGCGCCGATCAAAAGGATGATTCTCGATCCAGAAAAGATTTTGATCCTAGCGAAGGCTACTACAAGAAAAAACGGAGTTCTAACGCGGAGGGTTATGTCGCGGAGAGTTCCGTCAGAGGCGGCCGCGCGGGCGGCGCAGAAAAAGAAAGCGACGAGCGTCTTCCCGTGGTAACGATGCCTGTGGAGATTGAGTCCGTGGAGATTGAGTCCAACGTTAGCGCATTGATGCTTCTGCCGGTGGCGGCGGCTGATAAAAAAAGTTCCGAGGAAATGAAGACAGTCAATCGAAGCGCAGGACTTGGCAAAAGCTCTCCTTCATCGGCGGCGACAGCTCAGGAAGCCGACGGCGCGAAACTCGCAGAAGAAGGACTGCGCGAACAAATTTCTTCCGGGCTGACAACGGACGGCGAAAAAGTAAAATCGAAATTTGCGAAAATCGCAATTCCCGGCGAAGAAAAACCTGCGGCCCCTCCCGCCCCTGAGCCGCTCCTCACTCCGCCGTCTGACGTAACAGGAAAAAAAAGCGGACTCAAATTTTTGGGCGGAGGTGGAGGGGGAAAAAAGCCAGCGGCAGACGAACCTTCGGAGGCAAGAATTTCCAAAAATTTTGAACTTAATCTCAAGTTATGGGATTTGACGAACAATGCGGAAGTAAAAGACTTCCTCTTGAGAAAAGGCTCCAAGTTTGCGGCTTTCGCAACTATAACGGTAAAAAACGGAAAGATTACGGTAAGCGGCGGACAAGACGCGATAGACGAGGCCGAAAGGATTTTCGGCGAACTTCGCGGAGAAGAAATTTTTCTTGGAAAAATGAAAGACGGCCTGCCCTTTCTTAAAACCGCGCAAAAACCGTTTTCAACATTCTCGATAGACACCGACACTGCGTCTTACACTATTGCCAAACGCCTTCTGATGCAGGGACTTAAACCTGAACCCTCTAAAGTGAGGCCGGAGGAATTCATCAATTATTTTGATTACCATTACAGACATCCGAAGGGCGGGGTTTTTGCGATTTTCGCAGAAGCCGCAGTGTCGCCATTCCGCAGAGAAAACTATGTTTTAAAAGTCGGGATACAGGGAAAAACTCTGGGGCCGGAGCCCGGAAAACAAAATGTTTTCACTATCCTGATAGACACGAGCGGCTCGATGGCCCGCGAAAATCGCATGGATATCATCAAAAAAAGCCTCCCGATTCTATTGAACCAGCTCGGAGATAACGACATTGTCGCTGTTTTGACCTGCGGACACAACGTGCGGATGCCCGTTCCATACACCAGCGCCCGCAATCGCGGACAGATAATAAAAATAATAGAGGGCATAATGCCGCAGGGAAGCACAAACCTCGAAAAAGGATTGATAAGCGCCTACGACCAAGCGGGGAAAAAATATTCCGCCGGCGCAAACAACAGAATAATAGTCATCACCGACGGCGTATCAAACATCGGCGTTAATTCGCCGGAGGCAATACTTAAATCCGTGGACAAAGCGAGAAAAATGGGAATAAGCAACACCGTGATAGCTGTGGGAGGCGACGGCGACGACAGATTTCTTGAGACGATTGCCGACAAGGGCGACGGCAATTACGTTTTCCTAAGCGATATAGTGTCGGCTCAGGAACTTTTCAGCGCGGAATTTTCCGCAAGATTCAGAGAAATCGCGAGGAATGTGAAAATACAGGTCGAATTCAATCCGGAGATTGTCGGAGAATACCGTCAGATAGGATATGTGAACAGACAGTTGAGTAAGGCGGATTTCCGCGACGACAGGGTTGACGCGGGAGAGGTCGGCTCGGGACAGTCTGTAACGGCGCTCTATGAATTTAAACCGGCGGTGAGAATACTTCCAAAATCGGCGATTGTTCCGGAGCCGGGCGGCGACTGGCTCGCGATAGTCCGCCTACGTTATCGCCGCGCCGACAATATGGAAATCGAGGAAAAAGAATACAGGGTAAAGACAGAACAAATTATTTTCAACGCCGACAAGGCTTCGGCGGGATTCAAACTCGCCGTATCGGTAGCGGAATTCGCGGAATACCTCGCCTACCCGAA
>JAGVIF010000579.1 GCA_020056205.1 Lentisphaeria bacterium
TAAGTTAAGGATTTCGAAAAAAGTAACTCGGGTCTATCTGACCCGAGAGTCGCGGGTCAAATAGACCCGCGCTACCTCGAAATGCGCATTAACTTAGCGTCATTCGGGGCAGGTCTTGCATTTGACATTATCTTTTCTGATTTGCGAACCACGCTCTAAAAAATGCGAAATAGTTTATTTTTCCACAAAAACATCTCGTTGACAACTATTTTGCGCTTTCATTTTTCCTTTGTTTGTAGTAGGCGAATTTATACGCCGTTACTGATAACGCGCAATAAATTGCGCTGCTACGAACGGATTTCGCATTTTATTTTTTGTATAAGTTTCAGTAAAAGGACCTGTCTGCTTGCGGACACGCACAGGCAGGCAGGGTTTGCTGAACTTATACAGTTTGGGTTAGTTCTGACCGAAGTGGTCTTTTATTTTTGCCGCGATTTTTTCAGGGACAAAGCCAAATTTTTCGGTCAGAACTTTGTAAGGGGCTGAGAGTCCAAAGTGGTCAATTCCGATGCACAATCCGGTGTTGCCGGCAAAGCGTTCCCATCCGAAAGTAGCTCCGGCTTCAATTGTTACGATTTTATTGCAGGACGCCGGCAAGACGCTCTCCTGATAGGCTTTAGGCTGTTTTCTGAAAAGTTCCTGCGAGGGCATTGAGACTATTCTGATTTTTTGTCCTTCTTTTCTGAGAAGATCGGCGCTTTTAAGAGCGAGTTCAAGCTCTGACCCGGTTGCGATTAAAATCATTTCAAAACCTTTGTCTTCGGTGACGACATAAGCTCCCTTTTCAAGTTGGATATTTTTTGCCAAGTCCGGCGGGAGAGGATTCAGGTTTTGTCGTGTCAGCAGAATAGCGACGGGGCTTTTTTGTTTGAGAGCGACCGCCCATGCGTGGGCCGTTTCATTTGCCTCGGCGGGGCGTATAACTGTCATGCCGGGTATTGCCCTGAGCATTGCCAGTTGATCAATCGGCTGGTGCGTAGGACCGTCTTCTCCGACATAAAAAGAGTCGTGAGTGAAGACATAAATCACATGCAGTCCCTGAATAGCGGCAAGCCTTATTCCGGGTTTCATGTAATCCGAGAACACGAAGAAAGTTGCCGCGTATGGGATAGACGCCCCGTATAAAGCCATGCCGTTGGCGATGAGGCTCATTCCGAGTTCTCTGACTCCAAAATGCATATTCCTGCCGACTCTGTCGGATGCGGAAAAATCTCCCGATGATTTTAAAAGGGTTTTTGTTGAAGGCGCGAGATCAGCCGAGCCGCCCCAAAGGGAAGGAATAAGTTCAGCCGCTCTGTTCAAAATTATCCCGCCGGAAGCTCTTGTCGCTTCGGCTTTTTCAATTGGCGCGGCCTTGAGCAGTTCAGCCAGAATATTACTTGGAACAGTTTTATTCAGCAGAGATGATATGCGTTCGGCCTTGCCGGGATTCTTTTCAATGAATTCCTGGAATTTTCTGTTCCATTCCGCCGCCGCCGAAATAAGCTCCTTTCTTCTGTTTTCGAAAAGCTCTTTGACTTCCGTTGAAACATGGAAATCCGGTTTTCCATTGAACCCCAAAGCCTTCTTCGTAGCCGCAAGTTCTTCATCTCCAAGGGGTTCTCCGTGGCAGGAATGCGTTCCGGCTTTCTTCGGCGAACCGAAGCCTATAACAGTTTTTCCGAGTATAAGAGTCGGTCTGCCGTCGGATTTGAGAGACTGAAGGATTGCGGTGTCTATCTGCTCCGCATCGTTGGCGTTGGAAAGATGAATCACTCTCCAGCCGTAAGCATCAAAACGTTTTCCCACATCCTCGCTGAACGCGAGAGAAGTTTTGCCTTCTATGGTGATCGAATTGTCATCGTAAAAACAGATTATGTTGTCTAATTTCAAGTGGCCTGCTAGGGAGGCGGCTTCGTGCGTCGTCCCCTCCATCATGCATCCGTCGCTTGAAAGAATATGTATTTTGGAGTCAAGCAGTTCTGTCTTGTCAAGCCCTGTCTCCGCCGCAAAATGTTTTGCCGCTATGGCCATCCCTACTCCGGTCGCGAATCCGCTGCCAAGCGGGCCTGTTGTAACTTCAATTCCGGCGGTATGACCGTACTCAGGATGTCCCGGAGTTTTGCTGCCGAGCTGCCTAAACTTTGCAAGTTCTTCGACGGTCATCCCCTCGTAGCCAAAAAGATATAGTATGCTGTATAGAAGGACAGAACCGTGTCCGGCCGAAAGGATAAATCTGTCCCTGCCGAGCCATTCCGGGTTTGCCGGATTGTGTTTTAGGTATTTCAACCAGAGAGCGCCTGCGAAATCCGCGCATCCCATCGGCATTCCTGGATGTCCTGATTTTGCCTTCTGAACGGACTCAGCCGAGAGAATTCTTATAGTGTCAGCAGTTAATTTTTGAAGTTTTAAATCCGATGTCATTTATGTCTCCTTGAAAGTTTGTGGTGATTTTTTATTATTGTCCTCTGGACATTTCGGCGCGGTAAGGTAACTTCCCTTGTTTACTTTGCAAACCAAAAATTAAGGCGGGCTTTGCCCGCGACCCAAAAAGGAAAAGAAAGGGTTCAGGGTTTATAGGTTCAGGGTTCAGAACAAATGAAGACGCGAGTAAAAAGAAAGTAGAAAAGGGAAGGTAGAAAGTGAAAAGTTTTCTAATTTCTAAATTTTCGTGTGTTTCGAGCATTTCGCCTGTCCTGAGCTTGCCCGCAGTGAGCCTGTTTGCGGTGAGCTTGCCTGCCCTGAGCTTGCCGAAGGAGTCGAACTCGTCGAACTTGTCGAAGGGTTGTTAAAA
>JAGVIF010000096.1 GCA_020056205.1 Lentisphaeria bacterium
CCTGGGGCTTCATAATCCTGTCTCTCTTGGTGTTGTTTGTAATTAAGATACATTCGCGATTCGCGAATTGCGAATGCCAATGTGAAAAATACTCAATAATAATCCCTCACAAAGGCGCAAAGGAAAATCTCTTATTTTTTTGTGAAATTTGCGACCCACGCTCTAATTTTTTGAGGAAGCATGGTAAAATTCGCATGGAGGCTGTAGATTCCGGGCATGTTTGCAATCAACCTATAGGGCAATAGGGCATAGTAATCGCACGGGGTCATTTTTCGGTTACGACAACGAAACACGGGGCTTGATTTCAATTGGCTCTTATTTCCCTATGCCTTTCTTCATGAGTTCTTTAAACTCTTCAAGATGTTTTTCATAGATTCCGCCGGGATTTATTTTATTTTTCACGCAGAGAGAAGCCGCCATGCCGACGACTTCGCCCATCATTCCGGTAGTGCGCATTACACGAACTGTCCCGAGTGCGGTGTGAGTTACGCTTATATTTCGTCCGGCCATAAATAAATTCGCAATATTTTTGCTGTAAAGACAGCGGTATGGAGCCCAGAACGGTTTCTTAAATTCGCCGAATACTGCTTCCGATATAAATTCCTGTCCCTCGAATCCTTTCTGAAATTCGGGGTGAGGTGTATGTATGTCAAGTCCCCAAGTGCAGGGGAAACAGCCATCCTCGAATTTTCTCCCCGAAACTATGTCATTCTCCGTGAGAAGAACATCCCCGAGAAGCCTGCGGGATTCCCGTCTGCCGCTGATATAGGCGGCCCAGTTCAGTTTATGATTCGGATAGACTTTGTCTGTATTTTTGAGCGCGTCCCAGGCGCCATACATCGCTCTAAAATTCCAGTCGCGCGTCAGTTCCATATCATCTACCGGATGCCGGTTGAAGCCGCTTTCCCAGAACCATACACCCAGTAGGTCTAAACCCGTCCCGTGCCACTGGGCGGTTCTGCCGCCTCTTCCGGGAAAAGGTTTTTCGCTCAAATCAACGGCCCATGGACATCCCGGAAAATTCTGTTGATTTTTTGTCTCGACAAGGCTCCATAGATTGCTTGCTCCCATGTGGCGTACTGCGGTTGTTTCAAAATCGGCTCCGGCAAGGAATCCTATCTGGCCGTCGCCGGTGCAGTCCGCGAAAAGCTTCCCTTTGAAGATTATTTTTTTCCCCGTCCGAATATTTATGGCGGAGATTTGTTTTATTGAATTTCCGTCCATAAGAATTTCATTGGCACGGCAGTCAAGAAAAAGACAAAGATTTTTTTCATTTCTGAGCAGGTTTTCACGTTTTTCGTCTTCATATAATTCGGCTTTGTTTTCCGGTCCGCCGTGGGCTTTGTTTTTCGGTTCCAGTTCATTTACCAAATTCCCGATTTGGGGATAGGGCTGAAGTTTTATATCGCCGCCGAGCCAGACGCGCACCTCGGAACTGTTGTTCCCGCCAAGAACGGGGCGGTCGTGAAGCAACGCGGTTTTCAATCCGTTCCGCGCGGCGGAAACTGCCGCACAAATTCCGGCAATTCCTCCACCTGCAACGACGAAGTCAAAATTTCCCGCATCTTCAGACTTGTCGGAAAATCCGAGAGCTTTCCTGCGGAACCCGGCAAGTTCCTTAGTCCCGTTCGGGGGCGCGAATTTCGCGTCGGAACAGAATAAAACGGCATCACAGCGTCCCTCGAATCCGGTGAGATCATGCAAAGCTATCTTTACTTTTTTATTTTTTATCTCGACTATTCCGCCGTCCTGCCAATGCCAATCTGCGCCTTCCGTTCCGAAAACGGTTTCCAGCGCTTTTCTATCGACAACAAGCTGAAATTTTCCCGGCGCCCCCGGCGCATTCCAGGGCGCGACCCAGTCTTTTGTTCTCACCCAGACACGATATTTTCCCGGATTTGAAAATTCCGCGATGGTATTTGCGTCCTTTACCGGCGCGCCAAGCCCGTGCGCGAGAAGATACGGCGAGCCCATTTGATCCATAAACTGCTGATCGACGACCCAGCCGCCCAAGTCGCTGAATGACTCCGCTTCAACTAAAACAATTCCATTGTGCATAGTCCTGTACTCCTTATTTATTTTTCGCAGTGTCTATTTTTACAACATAGCCGATGAAACCTTCCTGCAAGTCAAATTTTCTTTCCTTCGTCATTGGATATTCCGTGTTGGATATCTGCCTGTGCGTACACGCAGACAGGTTGGATATTCATTTTTTTACCGTTTTGCCGTCATACCGCAATACTGTCATACCGTTTTGCCGTTATACTGTCTTAATGCCGTTGTCAAAAAATACAGTCTTGGTCCTTCAAATTTTTCTGGAGCTCCGAAACATTGACTTCCTTCGGCGAAATTCTGCGGTTCAGGGAAATGACGGCGGCTACTCCGGCGGCTTGTCCCATTACCCCGCACTGTGGCATCACGCGCAGGCTTCCAAGCGCTTCGTGGGTACAACTCGCGCACCTGCCCGCGACAAAAAGATTATCAATATCTTTCGGAACAATAATCCTGTAAGGAATCTGGTATTTAAACCCTTTTTCCGGATGATATTCTTTTTTATCCATTCCCGGACCGGAAACGCTGTGAATGTCAATGAAGAATGATCCGTAGCCGATCGAGTCATCGAATTTTCTCATCGCGAGAAGGTCTTCTTTTGTAAGCGTATAAAGCCCGTGAATTCTGCGACTTTCGCGAATTCCTATTGTGTTTGGGGTGGAGATCATGTAACAATTTTCCATGCCAGGCACATATTTTCTGTAAACTTCGATTGTTTCGTAGGCCTGTTTGCGTCCTTCAATTGTTGCGCTGGTTAAATCCTCAGCCTTTGTTGAATCAATGAAATTTATATGTGTGAAATTTATGCCGAGCTGATCCGGCCGGGTCGGCGTCCACCACCAACCCATTATACAATGCTGAAACGGTCTCATATCGCCGTTTTCCCGCGCTTTTTTCCAGACATCCACAAGTTTGTAGTCATTCCCACGGAATTTACTGACCTTTTCGTAGTCCACCCCTCCGATCGTGAACATAAGTGTTACAGGCTGACAGAATCCATTCTCCTCATCGCCCATATCAAAACCGCATCCGGCTTTTGCGCAAACATCGCCGTCACCGGTGCAGTCAATTATGCGGTCGGCCATTATTTTGTAACGCCCTGTTTTATTTTGCGCGACCACCCCTGTGATTTTTCCGTCCTTGACTACCGCATTGGAAACGAAGCTGTGATAAAGCAAATCTGTTTTTGATTCTTCCGCCATCTGTTCGAGCACGAGTTTCATTCCTTCAATCTCAAAATCAGCGCTTGAATTAGTACAGATTCCGTAGCCGGCTTTTGCAACGCGTTCTGCTATCTCGTAGATGATTCCTCCGACGACCCGCTCGTCTGTTCCCCATGAAGAGTAGAGACAGATATGGCCGTGCCCTCCGGCAGTAGCGACGCCGCCGAGGCAGTTGAACTGCTCGACGATCAGAGTTTTTGCGCCCATTCTCGCCGCTGCGAATCCAGCCGAGACTCCTGCAGGCCCGCCGCCGCACACAATCACGTCGTAAAACATTTCCCCGCTCATTTTTCTCCTCCTATTTTACTTGCTGTGTCCATCAATATTTTGTGGAATTTAGATTGATCGCGCCGCGCGATTTTTCCCGAGAGCGCCACTGCCGCGCCCGGCGGAATACCGATCGCGCACGCAATTGATGTGTTCACAACGGAACCCTTTGTCGAAACCACCGAAAATCCTTTCGCGCGAAAACGCCGCAGAACAGGCAAAAGCTCTTTAATGCCCTTAGGATAGCCGGGAATCTCTTTTCCGGCATAGATTTCCCTGATTTCCTTTTCCGGGAGATGTGAAAGAAGAATCATCCCTATGCTCGACAAGGTGGACGGGAACAGCGCGACTCTCCCGATAGCATCCGAAGTCTTCATTCCTGGCAAGGCATGGTAAAGATAACTGACACGATCCTTCCACAGCACGCCAAGCGCCGTGATCATACCGTATTTTCCGAGTTCCTCGAGCGGCACGATGGCTCTCCGCAGGAGACCCGAAGCGAAAATACATTGCGCCGCAAGAACATGCATACCCGGACCAGGAACATATTTCCTGTCATTTGTCTGCGCCGCCACACCAATGTGGGCAAGCGTCTTCAAAAGACGGTTTACGCGCGTCGGCTCCATCCCGAGTCGGCGGGACATTTCGCGGACGCCGACGGGCTTCACCGAGACGGCAAGTTCCCGCAGACAGGACAGTCCGCCGATAAGACTTTCATTTGGCTGATATGGAAGCATAATGTCGCTATTATAGCAACACTATTGCGCAAGTCAAGAGCCATTCAGAAAAAAAA
>JAGVIF010000273.1 GCA_020056205.1 Lentisphaeria bacterium
TCAGCCTCGTGCCAAAAGGGATATATGCCCTTGGTGGAGTTCTCCTCGTTGTAAAGCGCTCCTTGAAGGTCGCACGTTATCAGGTCGAACGCTATTCTCGCATCCTCAAACATGGTTGTCTTTTTTCCGCTCGCCATCCATACCTTTTGCCCGGCATCCATGAACTGCACGAGTACGAGCATTATGATAATGAGTATGCCCATGCTTACGATGAGTTCTATAAGCGTGAATGCCTTTCTTCTGATTTTTGATTTCATGTCTACTCCTCCGAAACTGCCGCCTCCCGCAGAGACAGCAGAGATTGTTATTTTTAGCACACGGACTGACACGAATGGCGCTAAGATAAGAACAATTTGAAGCAGCGCGGGTCTATCTGACCCGCGACTCTCGGGTCAATAGACCCGAGTTACTTGTTTTGCATAGGCCTTAACTTAGCGCCATTCCGGACTGACACGGACGCTGAAAGCACACGGACTAACACGGACTGACACGGACTGACACGGACACCGACTCACCGACTCCGCTCCTCATGGTAGTTTCCTCGCCAGCATTATCGAATACACCCTTTTTGTCCTTGCGGCGTAGGGTCTCTCCACCGGCCAGCTTATCTCGATATTGACGATGGCCGAATTCGCAAAGCCGGTGTCAGTGTAGAATTGAGGCGTGTCGGCTCCGTATGAACTTTCAAGCGCCGTCTTCCATATCGCGGTGTGCGCGGAGAAATCAGTCACATTCTCACTGCGCATCATGACTCCGTAGACTTCGTTAGCAACAAGCGTGGTACCGGTCGTGTATATGTCCCCGATGGCGCCGCCAGGCGGACCCCAGTTGTTCGCTACCGTAAGCTGGGTCGGAACCGGCTTGACGGAAGGCACACCGGCTATGAACGTGGTCCAGTTGGTGTCCGCCTCCATCTCGAGAAAGCAGAGAAACTGCTCCGCCGAATTCATCATGTAATTCTCCGCAACGGCGTTTCTGCTTGCCTTCAGGGCAACCGAATAAAGCCCCATCACACCGGCCATCCCGATCCCTACGACACCGAGCGCCAATGCGATCTCAACAAGGCTGAAACACGCTCTTCTTCCGAGAGATTTCACTTTTTTACGGTACTTATGTCGGTCCATATGTCACCCTCCCCGTGTATTGGTCAACTTTGAGGATTAGAACGCCTTGGTTGTGGCGGCGGAGCAGATTGTTGGTGAAAGTCAGAGCCCCTCCGGCGTAAACCGCCTCCCCGAGCGACAGATAACGTTGGAAGCTCGCAACACACTTCCCGGTCGGCTCGAATACCGCCGCGAGGACATTGTTCACTGTCCCCGCGCCGATGTCGCTGCAATCAATCCCATCAACCTCCTCGTGAGCGTTGGATGGGTTGAGAAGAATGCCCACGCAATCGGTGCCATCATCGCCAGTACCGGTAATGCCATCCGGTCCTAATAGGTACTCTTGATCGTATTCGAGTATTGCTGTCCCCGTGGGGACGAATTCCCAGTTCGAGCCGGGCACCCAGCAAATGAAAGTGAAGGTCTTCTCTGCACCCCTTGATGCGCTCTCCGATGTCGAGTAATTCTCGTCCACTATGCACATCCTGTAACCTCTGTGAATGTAGTCCGGCGGAAGGCCGCCGACTGTCCCCGGAGCATCCCCGTGCGGCAGAAGCAGGGCGACATACTGTTTTTCGGTGATCGCCTTGTCGCGCGCTAACTTCGTTGCGCCAGCCATCAGTTGTGCCGCACTGTCGACCCCGTAGCCCTTGACAATCTTCTCAAATGCGGGCAGTGACACGTACAACAAGAGCGCCATTATCGCCATGACCACGAGAAGTTCCACGAGGGTGAAAGCGTTGCGGATTTTCAATTTTCGAGTTCCAATTTTATCTGTTAATTTCTTCATAGTGTTCTCCGCTGGATTATGATTATAGATTTTTGCTTTGTGGCTACATCTTACCATAATAAGGAAGGGGTGTCAAGCCCATTAACAAAGAACTAACCAACTTCTAACAATCGGGGCAGATATTCGCCGAAAAGACGGGGTTCGGTGAATATTTACCCGGCTTGTGATTTGATTGACAAATAGAACCCAAAAATTTTGAATTCCACAATCGGGATGGGATGATTATGGTACGTCAAGAAAAAAGACGCAAGCCGGAGGCTTACGCTACTTCTTAAAACCGAAGTAGTAGCGCAGGTCTATTGACCTGCGACATGGGAAAGCTTCGGGTCAGATAGACCCGAGCTACTATAACTGCGACTTTTGTTGGAGTGGGTTTTGAGGGAGTATCAAAGTGTCAGAGTATCAAAGTGTCAGAGATTGGGTGATTGAATGATTGCGCGATTTAAAAATCTCCAAATCTTAAAATCACCAAATCACCAAATACTAAGAGTGTCAGAGGTTTTAAAATCTAAAAACGTTTCGTGTTTTTTCGTGTAATTCGCCTGCCCTGAGCTTGCCCGCAGTGAGCTTGTCGAACTCGTCGAAGGGTGGCTAAAAAAGGTTTTTGAAATTGGAAATTCCGAATCCCACTATTTTTGCACCGTGAGATAGTCTGCTATTTTTTTATATGTTGCGTCGCCTATTCCTTTGACTTTCAGCAAATCTCTGGTGTTATGGTAAGGTCTCCCCGCGATTATTTTTGTGGCGAGGGAGGGGCCTATCCCTTTAATTTTCACCAATTCCTCATAACTTGCTGTGTTAATATCCACCGGATATTTGAAGCGGGGATTCAAATTTGCCGGAGACGTATTCAAGTCGTTCGGGATCAAAGTAATTTTCCCGTCAGGATTTCTGACTACCTTGTCTTCAGTCTCTTGTTTCTTTTCTTTTTCGGGGCGATGGATTGATTGAACAGGCGAATTTGCCGGCGTATTACTTGGGGCGGCAACTGTCTCTTTGACTATATTTTGCCGGTCAATCTGCTGCTGACCGGCGGACTCGGCTTCAGGTTCGACCGGTGAATCTATGTGAGGCGATGACGATTTTTTATTGCTCAAAAGAAAAATTACCATCAATGTGCCTGCGCCTAAGAACAAAACTCCCGACAAAATTGAGCCAACGCTAATGCCAATGACGCCTGCGCGCTTTTTGCCAAATGAAGCTGTCCGACCGGCATGCGGATTGTCGTGGTTGCTTATTTTTCTGGTTATATGATTATTTTTTCCCGATGACGGCTTGCGAAGTTCCTGCGAATCCGGTATTTTTGGAGCTTCATAAGAACGGGGAAAAGAAGGTGATGACAGCAACGGCGCCGACTGCGGAGAAAACGATGAAGGAGACGAAGTTTTGGGCGCAAGTTTATAAATCGTCGTGGGATGAAGAGTTTTTTGTCCTGCGTCTTGCGGCGGCGACGGGGCGGGATTCGCCGCTGCGCCGGAAACTTCAACTTGCGCGTTTTGGAGACGCGTTTTTTTGCGCGTCGCCAGTCCTATTGTGGTGTCAAACCCGGACGATGTCACGCTTATCAGGTTTTTCGCGGGCACAGTTTCCGCGACTTTTAAATTTTTGTGCGTAGTATCGCTCATAAAACTTAGGTTAGATTTTATTTACCCAACATTTACTCTATAATGGATTTGTTAAAGGAATGTTTGCGGAATATTAAAAAAATGTTAAATCCTTATCGATTCCGATTCCGATACCGACCCCGAAAAAGGCAATAGTTTCAAAGGAGCCGGGACTCAAAGGGAACCGCTAATGAACACCAATGAACGCGAATCAAGA
>JAGVIF010000463.1 GCA_020056205.1 Lentisphaeria bacterium
CGACATTATGAGCATAGTTAATATTCCTTGAACATCCGCTTCTGTCCCGAACGGTATGACATTTTTATGTCCGTTGTGGTCGAATGTGCTGTTGAATAGCGATTCCATCGTGTCGGCGACCGGCAACGGGATGCCCCGAAGGTCTGAACCCCATTCAAGCTGGCTCATAAAACCGCCGCCTACGCCGTTGAGGTCTTTTATTAAATCTCTTACTATCAAATACATGGCAAGACTCTGGTTGAAGCGATCGCTGTCAGCTTGGGTTGGAACTTCCAACCTTTTTCCGAGATGTCCATCTATCCATGCTCTCAGGGCGCGAAGTTCTTTGGCGTCGAACGATTTTTTGTTGAGCATGTCGGAGAGAAGCTTCATATCGAGCCTTGTTATTTCCATGCCGTAGGAGTTTCTTGTGGGGAGGACGTGGGCAAGAGCTGTTTCCATTCCCATTGAATCGTGTCCGAAGACGACAATTCTTTTTCCGCGCAGAGACACTGCGGTTTTCGCCGCGCAGACCCATTCGACGAGATTATCCTCCGTGTCTTTTGTCATTGCCGGATTGAGTCCGGTATCTGGCCAGGTGCCAACATTAAGGTGCGCAAGTCTTCCATATTGAGCAAGAGCGCCGTTGAGCGCGTGGGCGAAAACGACTCCCGGCTTCGGGCCGCTGTTGCCGCAAGTGATGTTTATTGGCGTGTCGGCCGGAAACTGTTGAATCAAAGATATTGCGCTGAGCTGAGGAAAAGCCCATGTGTCAGGGACAAGGACAAGAATTTGAACTCCGTTCTCTATAAATGATTTAGCAGCCGCGTCCGCTTGTGTTTCGCCGTCCACAAGCATGCTGTTATACACTACCCGGACGCCCGGGACCCGATCCGCTATTTTATCGGCGGTCATTTTGACTATATTACTCGCGCGTTTTCTTGAGTCCGAGTCAATTCTCGGGTCCCCGGTCGCAAAGACGCCAAGTACTGTTTTTTCTGTTTTATTTCCTGCAAGCCCAAGTGATATTGCTTTCGAGTTTTTCATTGTATATGTCTCCTCTTAATTATTTTTTTAAAAAGATTTCCACAACGGGGACGGCGACATCGGGCTTTTTCTGCGGGAGCGCAAGAGCAAAGAGTTTTTCTGAATCAGGAGCGTGATGCGTCTGCCATTCTTCCAAGCCTTTCATGCTCACCTCAGACGCATCGTGTAGAAACTGGGCATATTCAACTTTGTCAAAATACGCCTGTCCCTGCATGAATATCGTCTTGTACGGCCACGAGAGAATGTGGATATAAAGACGATTCGTGTCAGGGTTGAATGTCAGCTTGCATCCTTCAGGGCATTTAAATTCGGAGGGAGCCTGTGTGCAATTGTAAATTGAACGGCCGTGCTGTCTTATCCATTCGCCTAAATATTCGAGCCGTTCCTTGGCTCTGTTGTCAAACTCGCCGCGTCCTGTCGGCCCAACATTAAGCAGGAGGTTTCCCCCCTTGCTTACGCAGTCTATCAGGGTCGTCAAAAGTTCATCTTTTTCCCGCCAGCTGTATTCGTCTCTGTAATAGCCCCACGAGCCGGAGAATGTCTGACAAGCCTCCCATACTTTAATTTTTCCATTTTCATCTTTCGGCGCGCAGGGGGGCTGGAATTGTTCGGGGGTTTCGAAATCGCCGATGCCGGGCAAATCAAGCCTGTTGTCAATCATTATATCCGGCTGCAGTTCTCTTATCATTTTCAATAATTTTTCTGACTGCCAGTCATCCCGTCCCTTTCCGTCTTCGCCCGGATAGGAGAAATCAAACCATAGTATATCTATCTTGCCAAAATCAGTCAGCAGTTCCCTGACTTGATTGTGCAGATATTCAGTATATTTTTTAATGTTCCTCTTGGAATTTTTATCGCGTTCTTCCGCATTGTCGCGCATCGGATGCAGTTTGTCAACCGTGTAATGCGGATGGCGCCAATCAATCAAAGAGTAGTAAAATCCCACCTTTAAGCCTTGCCTGCGAAAGGCCTCAACAATCGGCTTGAGCAAATCTTTGCCGTATGAGGTTTTTGTGGCTTTGTAGTCGGTGTATTTTGAATTCCAGAGGCAGAATCCCTCATGGTGCTTTGTGGTTATGACGAAATATTTCATTCCCGCGTTTTTCGCCAGCCTGGCCCATTCTTCAGGATCATGGAGATCCGGATTGAAGTGGTCAAAATACTTTTGGTAATCATTGTCCGATATCTTCTCTCTATTTTTCACCCATTCGTGGCGGGCCGGAAGCGCGTAGAGGCCCCAGTGTATAAAGAGACCGAACCTGTCTTTCACGAACCAATCCGTTCGTAGTATTTCTTTGCCTTTCGTTTTCATCAATAAATACCTCTCCTTGTTTTGTGTTTCGCCTATTACCCTAACACGCGGGATAAGACTTGAAAATTAAAAATAGCACTATATTTGTGTATGTCTCTAACATTATCGGTAAATATTCACCGAACCCCGTCTGCCTGTGCGCCTGCCTGTCCCGCCGGGGCGGCATGCAGGTGTCGAGCGTCCTCGCTCAGGCAGGCGCGCAGACAGGCCCTTCCGAGAATATTTACATACGGAAACATGCAAAATCGCGTGATTTAATGAATTTTTCTTCGTCTTTGGGTATAATAGTTTTACAGGTTGGCTGGACTAAACTTGGCGGCTGGTGGAACTACACCGATCTTTCCGCCCCCTATTGGAGGATATACTGGAACGACTCCGCCGGAGGCGAACTAAGATTTGAAGGGAGAAAATATTCATTGAATCCGAATAAGATTTTTTTGATAGCGCCAAATACATCGTTTTCCTCCATCCCCCCTCCTCTAAAGAGTGAAACCAAACATTTTTACATACATTTTTTGATTAAGCCGCAATTTGTAAGTCATTCTCCGTCCGTATTTTTCTTCAAGAGCGATGAAACCTTCTTCGAACTCATAAAAGAAACCATTCTTCTCCACGAGGCGAAGGACATAAAAGCGGAAATAATGGGAATAAACCTTGCGGCCAGGCTTATTTCGCTCATCCCAATAAAGAGCAACGAAAAAAAATTTGGGGCAAGAGCTGAAAAGGCGATAGAGATTCTCAAAAATCACTGCGAAAGCGGGATAGCAAATGAAAGTCTTGCCAGAAAATTTTCGATGAGCACAAATGCGTTTCTGCGCCTCTTCAAAAAAGCCGCCGGAACAAGTCCTCAAAAATACCTGATGAATATGAGAATCGAAAGGGCATGCTTCATGCTTCACTATTCCGACAAGAGCATAAAGGAGATTGCCGACTTAAACGGATTTTGCGACAGATACCATTTTACAAAGACATTCAAAATGTTGAGAAATGAATCTCCCGCGAAATTCAGAAGAAAAAATTATAACGCCGCAACTATTTTTTCATAACCTCAATGTTGTTGGTGAAAAGAGATGAATTGGGGATGAGATAATTCCTGTTTTCCCCTTCAAGGATTGTATATCTGAGATTTATCTCCGCTACTTTGCCGCTGCATCCTGAGACATTGATTGTGTCGCCGCATCGAAATGGCTGGTAGATCATAATTAGCGCGCCCGAAAGAATATTTGAAAGGGCATCCTTCAACGCGAACCCCACCGCAAAACCGCTGAGTCCGAGCCCTGCTATCAGAGCGTTGACGTTTATGCCAATGGTTCCGAGCGCTGTTATGCATCCAACGATGAGAATTAATATTTTAATCGTTGAGCCGACTAGTTTCAGGACATGACTTTTACCTGCGTCGAGCCTGCCGTCAAACTTGAAAAATATTTTCTGCGTCAGATTCCCGATGATCCAGAAAATCAAAAAAATCAACAGGGCAATCCCTATTCTGGGAAGAAAATCAATGGACTTGGTCAGACAATTTTCGACCATCCTGATGAAATCCTCCGTGATATGAACGTTCGTCACAAGGAAAATCCTTTGTTATTATTGTTCTTTCGGAAACTAAAACCGGTGATATATGACGCGCTTTATAAATTTTGCAACCCTTTGATATAAAAAAACAGCGGATAAGGACGCAGTTCAGTAAATAAAAATGACTTTTTGCGAAATTCGCAAAATAAAACCGGAGTTAATCCGTTATTGTACCGACGAGAAAACTCCTGAATCCGTGGTAGATTTGACGCGCGGGAGTTCGGCCTGCGGTGAGCTTGCCTGCCCTGAGCTTGTCGAAGGAGTCGAATCCGGAATGCGAAAGATTGAGAGTGTCAAAGTGTCGATGATTGGATGATTGCGCGATTTAAAAATCTAAAATCGGAAATTCTGACTCCTCCTTCGAAACTGTTGCCTTTTTCGGGGTCGGGGTCGAATGGCGCTAAGATAAGGATTTCGAAAAAAGTAACTCGGGTCTATCTGACCCGATAGTCGCGGGTCAAATAGACCCGCGCTACCTCGAAATGCGCATTAA
>JAGVIF010000043.1 GCA_020056205.1 Lentisphaeria bacterium
AAGACCGCCGCGGGTATTGCCCCTGCCAGAAATACTTGCGAGCCCTCCGATGGCATCTGCAACGGCGCGGTTTATGACTTTTGCAACTGGCTCCTATAACTAATAACCCTTTGAAAATCGGCAATCTGAAATCGATACCGACCCCGACCCGAATGGCGCTAAGTTAAGGCAGTTGCCACAGGGTAACTCGGGTCTATTTGACCCGATAATAGCGGGTCAGATAGACCCGCGCTACTTCTTTTGTTGGAGTTCACAGTTTTAGCGTGTGTTTTAAAATCTAAAAAATTTTTTTCATGATAAAAATATCAAATCTTGATGAGTTAAAAAAGAGCCGCGCCTGTATGCTGATTTTTCTTTTCTGGGCATTGCTTTATCTCCCGCGCCTGTCCGAAACTGAGCTTGACTATGACGAGGGAAGACGGGTTTTTCCGGCAATAACGATGCTCAAGACCGGCGATTGGGCCGTTCCTGAATTCGAAGGGGAAAAATATTTCCGCAAACCGCCGCTGATGAACTGGCTTATTGCCTCCTCTTTCAAGGCAACCGGAATAACAAATGAATTCACTGCGAGGCTGCCGTCGGCTCTTTCGGTCCTCGCTCTTTCCATGTTTTTAATCCTTTCCCCTTCAAATTTTCTTCCCGGCGCAAAAGTTCTCTCATCTCTGATGATTTTAACGACCATAGGGTTCTTGGTGAAATGCAGGACTGCGGAGATAGACGGCATATACTCTGTCTTCGGCGGCCTAGCGATAATCCTGTGGCTCAATTTGTATTCATTAAAGCGCGTCGGATTTGCTCTCTGGTTCTTCCCGGCTCTTATTCTCGGACTTTCCGTTCTGCTCAAAGGCCCGATGGCGCTCATCTTCTTTTATATCTGCGCCGGCTCGGTTCTCATCTGCCGCAATAAAACAAAAATGTTTTTATCTCCTTCTCTCATAATATCTTTCGCATTAATCTTTCTGATCTTTTTCTCATGGTATTACTTCGCGTCTTCAGGCTCCCCAAACGGAGAATCCGCAAAAATATTAGGAACGTGGTCAAGTGAAATCATATACAGGCTCAATCCTGAAAATATTGACTTCTCAAAATGGATAAGAAATGTTTTGGGTTCTCTTTTGGCTTGTCTTCCATGGATTCTATTTCTACCTTTAGCCCGAAAATCATCGCGAACAGACCCGTCGAATGCCAACAATGATTTGACCATTCCCCTCCTGAAGGCATTGACAGTGTTCTTCGTCATAACAGCCTTGATGCCTGCGACAAAGGCGAGATATTTTATGCCGGCTTATCCGATTGTCGCAGTTCTTGTCGCCGTAAATATTGCGAATTTCGCAAATGACAAAGCGCTCAAGGCATGGGCTTGGACTCTCAAAATTTCTGCGGCGCTGCTGTTTGCGGCCTCAATCATCTGTTTATGCGCATATTCAGGGACAAGCGCCCTTTTAAAAATTTCTCCGCGCTTTGAAAATATCATTCCGTCTCCGGTGAAGTTGGTTGTTTTTTCTTTTTCGCCATACGACATTTTTATTATGGCGCTGGGATTTTCCGCGGCGCTGTTTTATCTTTTGTTTATTCAAAAACATATTCACAGAGATTGCGCCGCGCGAAATTCGCAAAAACTTGCCTTTCTTTCCTGTCTTTGCGTTCTCGCTTTTGCGATTTTCGCAGACGCTTACGCGGTTCCGTTTGGAAGGCTTAAAGAAAAGGACAGACCTGCCGCAAAAATCATAAACCGTTCATTTGACAGTTCTTTTCATGAATTGAAACTGTTCAATGTGGGGCTTGGCGAGCCCTTTTTATTTTATCTTAATATGCCGTATCGCGCAGTCGGCAGAGATGAAGTCCTGAAAGGAAAAGGAATATTCCTGCTTCCATCTGAAACTTACGGCGACCTTGTGAAAAACGGAGAAATAGACAATAATTCCGTCCGCGCAGTATCCTCATTTAAACGAAAAAAAATGGAATATTCGATAATCAGAATTGGAATTCAGGTTTATTGACAAGAGCGCTTCTGAGCCTGTTTGAACTTTCGTGAAGGCCGCCGATTCTGTTGCGCGCCAGCCATAGTTCCTCATGCCTGCTTATGACATTGAGGAGGTCTTTTTTCAGGCGGGAAGCTTCGATTTTTTCACCGAGCGCGTAAAGCGCCTTGTTGATACCGAGCCGGGCCATCGCCATTGAATTAAGCAGTTCGGATTTCACCAATTGTCCGTCCGGGATTTCCGGTTTCGATGAGATATTCGCCTCAGCAAGCTCGTCAAAACGCTTCAGACATTTCAAGAGTTTGGCGGCATCCAGTCCCTCGAGCGTCTTTTTGTCAGTCATATCCCAGAAGAGAAGGCGGTTGAAGACGCCTAAATTTGCGGGAAGGACACCCGTCTCCTCGTTGACTTTGCCGAGTTCGTATGCGACCTTGCCGAGCGTCCCACTTCCGTCCCTGAAGACGAAGATATCCAACGCCCCCTGCAAATCAATTCCGCGTGATTTTTCAAATGACCATGAATATGCCGCTCCCGCGAGAAATCCGAGATAACTTATCGGAAGATATTGGTGATGCCCACCGTCACCCCAATCGGTGTTCAGGAATCCCTCTGCTCCGTTTTTCTTGCCATTTTCAGCGGCGTTGAGAAGATTTCCGATGCAGTTTTCGGTGCGTCCTGTAAGCGAGTTCCAGCTTGAAGTTCCGGGGCATACATAAAATGGAATACCGGAGTTCTTGAAGATTTCCGTCTCCTTCTCATATGGATGATTGGCCTCATATCCCCAGTTGAGCGCGATCAAGTCCGGCGGAAGGGACGGCACATATTTTGGCTCGTGAAGTATTATGTCCGCCCAAAACATCATTTTTCTCTTGTTTTTTCTGACAAGTTTGTTTATCTCTATGAGATGATCAAGATAGACTTTGGTTTTTCCTTTTTCTTTGCAAAGATCGGCGCTCCAGCCCTGTCCGATCTCCCATGTTTCGTCGCAGCCGACGTTGAAAAGGGGACTGCTGAAATTAGGGAGGAATTCTTCATAGAGAGATTCGAGCAATTTGAGGCTTTCTTTGTCCGGTTTTAAGGTGCTCCCGTGTTTTGTCTGTCCGCCCTCGCCCCAGGGCGCCGAATAGCCGTCGGGACATTCCGCAAAATGTTTATACTCGGGATGTTTCAGCCAGCGGTCGAAGTGGCCGAAGGAATTCAGGTTTGGCGTGAGGGAGATGAAGCGATCCCGGCAGTATAAATCAAGTTCGATGATTTCCCTTGCCGTCATCGGGGAGGAATTCCGCCAGACGATTTCATGCGCGGAGAACGCGAATGTGTGCTCCGTATAAAGTTCGATGTGATTGATTTTTAGCGACGCCATCAAATCCACGAGCTGGAAAAGCGTTTCCATTTTTGGAACTTTGTCGCGGCTTATGTCTAACATTACTCCGCGGACCGGAAAGTCAGGGCAGTCCTCGATTTCAATTTCAGGAATTAATGTTCCGCACTGCTCAATTATCTGCGCGATCGTCTGAAGCCCATAGAAGATTCCGGCTTCTCCGGTGGCAGAAAGCCGTATGCCTTTGCGCCCGATTGAAAGAATGTATTTTTGGGAATCGCTTTTTTTGTCATCGGGATTTAAAACGGCCTCAACGAGAATGCTTCCGTTGCAAGGGGTGGATGCCGAGACCTGCAATTCTCCCTTGAAGCGCTCGGCAAATCTATCAGCGAAGGCGATGAAATGCCGCTTCAGCGACGGGGAAAATTCCGGAGCGATTTTTATCCGGCGGTGTTCCCTTAAGTCGTGTGTTTTTTCCGAGACCTTCAATTTTTGGGGTACTGGACAGAGCAATAGTTTCTTTTGTCGAGTAGACATTTAATGTTCTCCTATTTTAGATTTAGTTTGTATTCCCTGTTGTCTCCGCCCTTTCGGTCTGCGGAGTGTCACAATATCAAATTTCAAACTCCTATTTTTACATCGATTAACAGGATGGGAAGGATGAGACAGAAATTTGCCGGTGTGTCCGCCGGACGGCGGGACACGGGGCGGTCTAAGAACCGCGCGAAAAAACCCTGCGGGCCTTGCCACGCAGTTTCGAGACCGCCGATGAATCTTGTCGGTTTACGGCAAATTCCATGGCTATCAATTGCGTTCATCCTATATATCCTGCTCATCCATGTTAAATCAAGTTTTATTCTGTGACCATATGCGATATGGAGTGATTTTGGGGATTAACACCTTCACGCTTTCGCATTGTGGCTGATCTTACACCTTTCCAAAGGCTTCGCATAATTGGTTACCCTCCCATATGCTCTGGTTAGTTCCGGACTGGTTGGTTAGCCTTTGTCCGTGTTGGATTTGCCAACTGATTTATATTAGCTGTGCTTGGCGCACTCATTTTTTTCTCCTTTGTTTTTACTCAAAAATTGAATTGTTTACTGTCAGAACTCTTCTTTTTGTTTCATTTTGTGGAGGGCCACGCTCGCCGTGGCCGGCCATTTTCTCGGTCGCGGCGAGCGCGACCCTCCACGCCTGCGGCGTAAAAATGGAAGGTCGTCGTTTTGCCTTTGGCAAGCGTCGCTTCGCTCGGCAAGGCGACGACCGTTTTTATTTAAATATATTTATGAATTATTTATGTCGAATCCGTCACGGATTCAGGGAAATGTGAACGGCGCATTCTCAACGCATTCCGAAGGATTTTTCTTTCAGGTCTAAGTAATAGACATAGTTTTCCCAGGAGACATCTGGCGGACAGCGGTGGTCGCAAAACGGGATGTAGCCGCCGCGTTCGACCCAGGGAGTGATTGACTTCATGTAGGCATCTATGGCTTTGGGGCCTTTAGCCATCTGTGTCTTGTCGAATCCGCCCATAATTCTCAAATCTTTTCCGTATTCCTTGAGGAGTTCGCCGGGGTGACAGCAGCAGAGGACTTCAAAAGGGAAGAGGCTGTTGATCCCGCAATCAAGGAATATCGGAAGAATGGGGCGGACATCTCCGTCGCAGTCAATATACCAGATGTCAATGCCATACTTTTTCAATTTCGCGTTTATTCTTTTGTATCGTGGCGCGATTTTTTCGCGGTAAAATTCAACGGACACAAGCGGCCCGTTCTTGAAGCATATATCTTCCCATCCGGCCGCGTAATCAAATTTAAAATGCGGGAGTATGGCGTCAAGAAAATTTTCAATCAGCACGCATTGGTTTTCGATCATGTCCTCGATCATTTCAGGATAATCGTAAATGCCGTAAGCGAGACCTTCAACTGTCAGCAGATCCCGGATCTGGCCTATCATCGAGCCGCACCAGACGCCGAGAGGATAATTTCTGCTTTCCGGATGCATTTTCTTGTATTTTTCAATATCCGGCTTTCTGGCTGGATTATCCGGATTGAGATGATCTTTTTTTACTTTTTTCCAGTCATCAGGCGTTTGTATTGACGAACCTATATAGTGTGGAATAGTTGAATGGCCGTCTTTAAGGATTTCACAGATAAGTCCGTTACCGTCCCTGATAGTTTGTGTTTTTTCTGTTTCGGAGAGGACTATCCTTTCAAACGGGGGCAGTATCCAAGGCGCGGAGATGCTGCTGATTTCGTCAAAACTGAAAAAAATATTCGCTTCTGCCTCGTTTGTTATCCCATTGTCCACGAAAGTCTTCCATAACGCGTAATTTTCCTGCCAATAGCCGAATTCCATATTGAAGCATCTGTCAATTGATTTGTAATGCATTTGATTGATAAAACGCTCTCTGTCCGTCATATTGCTTTTCCATTTTGGCCTGCATGGCGTGATTGTTTTCATTGATAACTCCTCCTTTGAAACTTCACCACCGATGAACACCGATGAACACCGATTTTATCAATTTAGTTTCATTTTGATAAAACACCGAGGCGTAAGCACTCGGTGTAGGACGTTAATTTCTAATTTTTGCAATTGTTGAGAACCTCTAATAAAAGGTCTCTTTTGAAAAAAGCAATCTTTAGACTCATCTTCGACACTTTTGGCGTTTTTTCAGGGGGCTTCGCAGGAGAGACGGCCTAAAAAAAATAAAACAATATAAGTTCAGTAAATCATGTCCTTTTGCTGAACTTATACGCAGTAATCGTGTCGGCTCTTTTTGCGAATTTCGCAGTTTTATCAATAAGAAACTGCCAAGAAAGAGACACGCTAAAGCTGTGAACTCCAACGGCAGTTTCAAAGGAGATGCCCGCGAAATATTCATATAGGGGAGCCAATTGCAAAACTCAAAACCGATGCCGATGAAGGAGATTATGAAATTCAGACGAGCCACAAAACCGGAGGCATATCCGAGGCGGTATGTCGAGGATTTTGCGGCGAAGTATGATTTCATAAGAACTTCATCCCTAACGGGTTGCAGCGCCATCGGGCGCATGCTTCGTA
>JAGVIF010000483.1 GCA_020056205.1 Lentisphaeria bacterium
AACTCCATGACGCCGGAAGAGTAAGACGATACAACGAGACGCTCGAAACTATAACCGCAAATAAATGGAACTGGAACGAGGCTGTCCTGCCTGTCCCAGCCGAAAAACCGGCCCAGGACCTCATCACAAAACAATCCGATAAAACATCCGTCGCCGGAAAACTCAACGATATAATTGTGGATCGGATAGATTTCGACGGCGCCACAATAACCGCAGTTGTCAACCACCTCACAAGTGAAAGCAAAAAAGCCGACACAAGCGTCGAAAAAACAGGGATACCTATTCTGCTTCAGTTAAATGAAGAACAAACGACAAACGTACCGACAATCACTATGAGCCTTGATGACATACCGGTCGGAGAAGTAATTAGATACATATGTCAAAGCACCGGGCTGAAATACAGAATAGAAGAAAGGGCCGTCATAATAAGCTCTCAAATCACGGACGTGATGGAAACCAGGTTTTTCAAAGTCAGAGCCGCTGTAATAAACAGCATAGCTCCCGCCACGAGCGAAGACGCAACTGATATGATGGGAACCGCCGCTGACATGATTGATACTGCGACCACTTTCGAGCCTGCGGCCGCCGGCGCCACAGCTCCTCCGGGAAGAGTCAGTTCCGAACAACTCAAGGCGTATTTCACAGAACGCGGCGTTCCCTTCACAGACGCGGGAACCGCCATCGCGTATGACAGGCGATCAGGAAAGCTCGTCGCCAAAAATACGATCGAAAACCTCAGGCGTCTTGAAACTCTTCTCCGCGAAATAGATGTTCAAACCCCGCTCGTTCTAATCGAAGCTAAGTTCGTTGAAATAAACCAGACCGACATTGAAGACCTCGGATTTGAGTATCTTTTCAGCAAAGACGCCAATGGAACCGGAGATGCCAACAGCTGGTGGCAGACAACTCAAAACGCATCCACAATGAGGACGTTGGGAACAAACGCGAGCGGCATAAGCAGCCCTGTTGACTCAATTGTGAATGACAGGCTGATAAATGCCTTGCAATGGCCTGCTTCTTTCGGCTCCGGCCCTGACAGCTATAATCTCACCTTTTATCTTCATGCCCTTGACAGAAGCCAGACCGCTGAAATTCTCTCAGCCCCCAAAGTAATAGCATCAAGCGGAACGGAGGCGGTAATCAGAATGGTCAGAGAAGAATACTATCCGGAGTCGTGGGCAGAACCTGAAATCACAATAACAGGCGATATAGTCACCGTCATCCCCTCTTACCCGGAGTTCGGCGAGCCGACCGATGTCGGAATAAGATTCAGAGTAACGCCAACAGTCAGTCCGAATAACTACACAATCGCCTTGCAGATTCATCCTGAAGTCATCGACAGAACGGGCTGGACGGATTACAGCTATACCATGGTTATTGGCAACGTTGAATCAACAGGACTGCTAATAATGAGAGAGCTTTCAAGGCGCGATATTATTACGAACGTCAAAGTATCCGACGGCGAGACATTGATAGTCGGCGGTATGCTGCGCGACGACATCAGCGGGGTTGATGACAGAATCCCCGGACTTGGCGACATTCCGCTGCTCGGCCGCCTCGCAAGAACGACCAACGAAGAAAGTATCAAGCGCAACCTTATCATATTCATAACAGCGAGACTGGTTAATCCTGACGGCATACCGATAAGGGCCGGACAAACAAGAGGCATCTTTGATTTCAGACGATAAAACATTAATGACTCTTTCTCAAATCGAGTGGGGAAGTGGGGCGCTCGATTAGAAAGATTATGAATATCCAATATCCAACACGGAATATCCAATGACGAAGGAAAAAAATTGGCTTGCAGGAACGTTTCATCGGTTATGTTCTGGAGGGTCGCGCTTGCCGCGACCGTCTTTCAGCGGCCACCGCCTTGCCGAGCGAAGCGACATTTCCCAAAGGCAAAACCGTGTCCCTCCATTTTTACTCCCGTTTCGGGCGTGGAGGGTCGCGCTTGCCGCGACCGGAATCAGGAGTTTTGCGATTACCTCAAACGATCTTAATTTCTTATCATTAATTTATAAATTCAGGAGTTAATACTATGACTATTCGTAAATGCCGGCAGGTTTTTATCGTTCTCTTTTTTGCGGCCGTTTTGCCCGTCGTCTCCCAAGCGCAACTGTCAGAAGAGATAAGAAGCGATGTCAATATGGCTGTGGCTGAAAAAACAAGCGTTGAAAAAGAAGCTGACGCCTCTTTTGTAAAAGGACGAGACCTTTTCGAAAGGAGTGAGTATCAACAGGCTGTGGACGAGTATATCAAGGCCAAAAAGAAACTTGAAACAATCACCGGCGCCCATATACAGCCTAAAATAACCCGAATCAATCAGGCAATTGCGGAGGCTTACTATTTCTGGGCCGAAGAGATCGCGGGAAAAGCGGAAAAAGCCGCAAATATGTCCGATTATGACGAGGCAATAAAATTATGCTATGAAGGAATAAAAGTCTCTCCATCAAGCGAAACAAGGATGAAGGACCTGATTGGCCGATACACAAAAATGAAACAGGTAGTTGAATTCAGGACAAAAACTTCTGAAAATTACGCGGACCCGAGAGCGGATGAACGCGCATACAGCATTGACGTCCTTTATGAACAGGGCAAACGCTTGTATAACGATGGCCAGTATGACAAAGCAAGAGACAAGTTTGAAGAAATTCTCGCCATTAATCCTTACCACCTCAAAGCGGCCGAACAGATAAAAATAATCTACGTAAAAATGTACGCCGCAGGCGAAGAAAGGCATCTTGCAACAGAAAGAGAGAGGATGGCGGAGGCTGAATGGAAATATATCCCCCCGCTGATTCCAAGAACTTATACGACCACGACTGAGATATTAAAGGAGCCCGTTCTAAAAAATGAGGAAACAAGTTCCATACAGAAAAAACTCAACGACATAAAAATAGATAAAATAGAATTTGACGAGGTCTCCGTCCAAACGGCGGTCAAATATTTAAAAACCAGAAGCAGGGAATTGGACCCGGACGGAAAAGGGGTCAATATACTTTTACGCCTTTCCTCCGGAGAAGCGCCCGCCGCCGCTCCGGCGGCCGCAGAGCCCGCAGATGGAGCCGAACCGCCAGTTCCAACTCCGGCAGCATCAAGCGCCATGCCGACAATCACCATGCTTGTAGACAATATTCCGCTCGGAGAGGCAATCCGTTACATCTGCAGGGGCGCGAACCTCAAATATCGCATAGAAAAATACGCCGTCGTAATAGCGGCTCAGGAAATCCCCCTTGATGACCTCGAAACGAGAATATATCCGCTTGAGCAGGAGGCTATCAGCGAAATAGGCGGAGAAGCCGGAGCCGGAGGGGCGGAGGCCGGGACAGACACCACGTCCTCGTCCGGAGCCGTCCAGGAATATTTCAGAAACAGAGGGATAAGCTTCCCCGAAGGGGCGAGAATAGTCTTCGACAGCAGAATCAGCAGGCTTATCGCGACCAACACCCCTGACAATCTTTCAAAATTGGAGGATTTGATACAGGAGCTCAATGTCGTTGACCCTCAAGTCCTCATTGAAGCAAAATTTGTGGAGCTTCAAGAAGAAGACGTAGATTCACTTGGAATAGAGTGGCTGATCCAAAGACCAAATACTCTCTCCAACCCGCCTCTCGGCGCAAGCTCTATGTCTTTTAACCAAAACGACCCTTTGATGAGGTTCTCTGATGACTTGGCAACAACGTGGACGGGAAACAATGACGTGTTGCTGAATGTAACCCGTCACTCCGCAGAGGGAGCCACTTACCAGGCATTGTTGCATGCCCTCAACGCTTCGCAGAAAACCGAAATTCTCTCAACTCCGCGCGTCACAACAATGAACGGCCAGGAGGCAACCATAAGAATGACTACCGAACAATTTTTCCCTGAATCATGGGGTGAAGCGGAAATCATTTCCAATTCATCCACCGGCCGTACATACATCGTCCCGTCATTGCCTGAGTTTGGAGACCCGACGGAACTCGGGGTAAGACTCACGGTAACGCCAACGGTAGATGCGGACAAATATACTATCGCGCTTGCAATGATACCCGTAATCCAAACCCACATAGGATGGATTGATTACAGCTACAACATCACCTACGCCATTGGCGGAACTATCACAAACACACTCATAATGCCTATTATCGAAACAAGAACGGTGGAAACACAACTCACCGTATATGACGGAGAAACAATCGTAATGGGAGGAACGATAAGAGATACTTCCACCGTAACAGACGATAGGGTCCCCGCAATGGGCGATCTCCCCCTCATAGGAAGACTATTCAGGTCGAAAACCGAAGAAAGAGACAAAAGAAATCTTCTCATATTCGTATCTGTAAGGCTTGTGTCTCCTGACGGCTCCCCCATCAGAGAGAGAGAAATCAGAGGCCTGCCTCCGTTTAGAAGATAGGAGTAGCGCAAGCCTCTGGCTTGCAGGCAATCGGTTTCAGGAAGTAGCGCAAGCCTCCGGCTTGCAGGCAATCGGTTTCAGGAAGTAGCGCAAGCCTC
>JAGVIF010000358.1 GCA_020056205.1 Lentisphaeria bacterium
GGATGATTGAAGGATTGAAAATCTCTAAATCACTAAATCTCTAAATCAAAAAATAATAAAGAATCGGAGAAACGGAGATAGGAAAAACGGGAAGCGAACGTCACGCCGGCGGATTCGTTGTTTCATTTTCGAGCCAGATTGCGAAGACAAGCATTGCGAAAATCGCATAACTGCAATCGGAGCGGAGCGAGACATGCTCGTTCAACATTCTTTCAACGGATTCCTTTTCGAGATAGCCTTCTTTTACCGCGGCTCCTTCAATAATTTTTTCGATGGCGATTTTCTGCCACGAGCCTCTGAACCAGTCCGCGAGCGGAACGCCAAATCCCTTTTTCTCCCTTGAGAAGACGCTTTGCGGGAGAATATCGCGGAATGCCTTTTCTATCAGATACTTGCGTTTCCTTCCCCTCTGTTTCATCCTCAGAGGCAGGGCTGCCGCGAATTCCGCAATTCTATAGTCGAGAAAAGGACTTCTGGCTTCGAGCGAGGCGGCCATTGAGGCGGTGTCAACCTTCGACAGGACATCGCAGTGAAGATAGCTGTTCATATCAAGTTCGGAATATTTTTCCACCGGATCGGATGATGAGCCTCTCTCAAGAAGTCCCTCAAAATAATCGGTCGTGCTGCGAAATTCGCAATCTTTAAGCCGTTCGCCGTAGACGCTTTTCTTTACTTCCTCATCAAAGCGGACGATGATGTCGTAATACCTTTTTTCTCCGGTTTCAGCGAACGCCGAAAGTATTCTTTTCAACTTGCCGGCGAGCGTCCGTTCGTTCCTTGACGACGGCAGGAGAGATGAGGATGCCGCAAGCGTCTTCCTCGCGAATAGCGGCAGAAAATCCGCGAAATTCGCATATTTCATCAACATATATCTGTAATAACCGCAGAAAAGCTCATCGGCGCCGTCTCCGCTAAGGGCTACGGTTACTTCTTCGCGCGTGAATTTGCTTAGCATATAAGTCGGCAGAATCGAAGCGTCGCAGTAGGGTTCGCCGAAGTTGCGCAAAAGTTTTTCAAGCAGGGTGAAATCATCAGGCTTGACCATTTTTTCGAAGTGGCAGGTTCCAAGTATTTTTGAGACATATCTTGCGTGATATCTTTCATCGTAGAGGCTTTCGCTGAAGCCTATCGTAAATGTCTTGAGCGGAATATCAAAAAGTTTCGCCATTATCGCGCTGATGACGGAGGAATCCATTCCCCCCGAGAGGAAAGCCCCGAGCGGCACATCGGCGATCAGCCGCATCTTTACAGCGTCTTCAAGAAGAGAGCGAAATTCGCAAAAAATTTCATCATCGCTTTTCTCCGTTTTTTTGCGAAAATCGCAAAGCCAGTATCGTTGAAGAGAAAGCTCTCCGGTCGCGGTGTTTATTTCCAATGTGTGCGCCGGAGGTAATTTGTGGACATCTTTGTAGATTGTGTCAGGGCAGGGGACGTAGAGCAGTGAAAAATAATCATGCGCGGCCTGCAAATTGATCCCGCGTGGAAATCCGGAAACTTTTTTCAGAGCTCCAAGTTCGCTCGCGAAGGCTATTTTGTCTTTTGTCCTGAAATAAACAATGGGTTTTTCTCCGAGCCTGTCCCGCGCGAGGATTATCTTATTCTTTTTCGAATCAAAGACGGCAAAGGCAAACATGCCGTTCATTTTTATGACGCAATCTCTGCCGAATTCCTCGTAGAGATGAACTATCGCCTCGGTGTCGGACTTTGTCTTGAAGACATGCCCCTTCGCCTCAAGGTCTTTGCGAATTTCGCGAAAATTGTATATCTCTCCATTAAAAGAGACCCACACAGTCCCGTCTTCATTGCACATAGGCTGAGAGCCGGATTCAATGTCTATAATTGACAGGCGCGAATGGGCGAGCCCTACATTCCTGTCAATATAAACGCCGTGCCCATCGGGACCGCGATGCGCCATGGCTGAGGCTGCCGCCTCAAGTTCGGACGACTCAACGCCCATGCCATTCAGATCAATTATTCCGGCTATTCCGCACATGATTATTTGGTGATTTTAAGATTTGGAGATTTGGAGATTTTTTATTCGATGTTCAAAGTTCGATGTTCATAATTTTTTTTATTCTTCCCGACCGCTGGTTCTCCACTCTGACACCCTTAGTATTTGGTGATTTGGTGATTTTAAGATTTAGTGATTTGCGGATTTTTTAACCGCACAATCATTCAATCACCCAATCTCCCAGTCACCCAATCATTGGCGCTCCCATATGCCACACCATATGCCAACC
>JAGVIF010000264.1 GCA_020056205.1 Lentisphaeria bacterium
AAGACCGCCGCGGGTATTGCCCCTGCCAGAAATACTTGCGAGCCCTCCGATGGCATCTGCAACGGCGCGGTTTATGACTTTTGCAACTGGCTCCTATAAGTATTTTGACGCAATGGATAACGGCGAAAAAAAGAGCGATTTTATTCGGGATATTGTGGCGGAAGGACTTAAGACGGGAAAATATAAAAGCGTCCTCACAAGATTTCCTCCGGAGCCAAACGGTTACTTGCACATAGGACACGCCAAATCAATATGCCTCAACTTCGGAATCGCGCGCGAGTTCGGCGGGAAGTGCAATCTGCGTTTTGATGACACAAATCCGAGCAGAGAGGAAAGCGAGTATGTGGAGTCAATCAAGAGAGATGTCAAGTGGCTTGGCTTCGACTGGGAGGACAGGGAATTTTACGCCTCCGATTATTTTGAACAGATTTATGAATGCGCCGTAAAGCTCATAAAAAAAGGCAGGGCGTATGTGTGCGATCTTCCGGCGGATGAGGTTGCCCGCTTGAGGGGGACTCTCACCGAACGCGGAAAAGAAAGCCCTTACAGAAACAGGAGCGCAGAGGAAAATCTTGACCTTTTCGCAAGAATGAGAAACGGCGAATTCGAGGACGGCTCAAGGACGCTTCGCGCGAAAATTGACATGGCTTCCCCCAACATCCACATGAGAGACCCGGTGGTGTATAGAATAATGCAGGCTCACCATCACAGGACCGGCGGCGAATGGCGTATTTATCCGATGTATGATTTCGCGCACTGCATATCCGATTCAATAGAAAAAATCACTCATTCAATATGCACTCTCGAATTTGAAATACACAGGCCGCTTTACGACTGGTTTCTGGATGAGCTTGAAATCTATCATTCAAGGCAGTATGAGTTTGCGAGGTTAAATCTGAACTGGACAGTCATGAGCAAGAGAAAACTCCTCGAACTAGTCAAAAGGGGATATGTTTCTGGATGGGACGATCCGCGAATGCCGACAATATCAGGGATGAGAAGACGCGGTTATCCGCCGGAGGCTATCAGAGAATTTTGCGCTGCGGTCGGCGTTACGAAGTACAACAGTCTCACAGATATCGCGCTCCTTGAGCATTGTATCAGGGATTCGCTGAATAAAACCGCGCGGCGATTCATGGGCGTCCTGAACCCGCTCAAACTCACGATAGTAAATTATTCCGAAAATCGCTGTGAATTTCTTGACGCCGTGAATAATCCCGAAGACCCCTCCGCCGGAACAAGGAAAATTCCGTTCTCAAAAAATCTTTTAATTGAAAGGGATGATTTTCAGGAGATTCCGCATAAAAAATTTCATCGCCTCTTCCCCGGCAACGAGGTCAGGCTTAGATACGGCTATATAGTTAAATGTCTTGAATGCCAAAAAGACCCGGTCAACGGAGAAATCATCAATGTCCTCTGCGAATACTATCCCGAAACAAGAGGGGGCAATGCTCCGGAAGGGAAAAAAATACAAGGAACCATACATTGGGTTTCCGCCGGACACGCCCGCGAGTGCGAACTTCGCAATTACAACAGGCTTTTCACAAAGGAAAATCCGGAAGAATGCGAAGAAGGAAAAGATTTCACACGCAATATAAACCCCGATTCTCTGTCAATCGCCAAATGCATGGCTGAGCCTGCGGCGGCAGACCTTCCGAAAGAAACAAGATTTCAGTTTGAAAGAACAGGATATTTCTGCGTTGATTACAATTCAAGTCCCGAAAAACCTGTCTTTACCAGAACAGTGACACTCAAAGACTCGTGGGCGAAAATAGTAAAAAAAACAGCGTTTTAAAGTTTTTTCGTTTTCGCTTTTTGCCAGAGGGCTTCCATTTCGACGATGTTGCTGTCGGCGGGAGTTTTGCCTTTTTTGTGGAGTTCCGCCTCTATGAAGCGGAATCTTTTCTGGAATTTCGCGGTGGTGGCGGCGAGGAGTTCCTCCGAGGTTTTTCCTTTTAGAAAACGGGTGAGATTTACTATGGAAAAAAGCATATCTCCGATTTCCTCCTCGACCTCATTTTTGCCGCCGTTTTTCAGCGCCGTTTTAAGTTCCTCGAATTCCTCGGCAATCTTGTCAACTATCTCCTCCTTCCTGCTCCAATCGAAACCGTGTTTTGCCGCCTTTTTCTGTATCTCGTGCGCCCTAAACAGGGCAGGATAATGGCGCGCGCCGGATACGACAGATTCGATTTTTTTCTTCTTTTCGGTTTTTTTCACATCTTCCCATATTTTCAGAACTTCGGATGAACAATTTGCTCTGTTGTCGCTAAAAACATGAGGATGGCGCCTGCGCAGTTTTTCGCAAATGCCGTTCGCGACATCGGCAAAATCAAAGGCGCCCCGCTCCGAAGCGATTTGGGAATGAAACACGACGTGAAGCAGGACATCTCCAAGCTCCTCTTGCATTCCTTCGTCATCATTGTCGTCAACGGCGTCAAGAAACTCGGCGCTTTCTTCTATCAGATACTTTTTCAGAGAGTCATGAGTCTGTTCTTTATCCCACGGACA
>JAGVIF010000465.1 GCA_020056205.1 Lentisphaeria bacterium
AGCAGGCCTAAGCGCCTGGTTTTATCATCGTCGCTGTAGGCGCCGACCACATAGATCGTTTCGGCGCCTTTGGCCAGGCTGTCCGCCGGGATGGCGATTTTTACCGCGCCAAAGGATTTTCCGTTGAAAGCCTCCCGGCGCCAATCCACGCCGTTTTCGCTACGGAAGGCTGGGAAATCGCCGGTCAACACCCAAAATTGTCCGCCTCTGCAGAAAAGCTCCCAATAATGGCCTAATTTTCCCGTCATGACTTCCGTCCAGGTCTTACCGCCGTCGGCGCTGTGATGCAGCCAGGCATTGCCCATGCCTCCGGGATGCTTGCCTTCCAAGAGCCAAATGTCGTTCGGGCTGGACATCTCTACATGGTACCAGCCGCGACTGGAATTACCCACGTTGGGCTTCATACGCTTCCAGGTGAGGCCGCCGTCCTCGGTTTTGAAAGCGCCGCCGTAACCGCAGGTCCAGCCTAACTTGTCGTTCCAGAAATGGACGTCATGCAATCTAAAACGGATGTCCCCTTTTCCAAAACCGCCGCCCGACCCGCCGGTATCCAGCACCAGAATCTCCTCCGTTGATTTTTCCGCGGACTTCTTGTCCTTGGCGGCATCTTTGCCTTTGTCTTGCCAAGCCCCTTGGCCGAACAGCAATGTTGAACCAATAAACCCCGCCGTCAATAACACTCCCAATCTTGCGCTTTGTCTTTTTGTTTTCATTTCTTTCCTCCCAATCGGAACCTCCCAAATAAAAATTTTTTAGTGATGCTTCGCATCATCGGAACATTTCTTATTGAACGTCGAAACGACCCCAATGCCTGGGTTCGATCTGCGCCTCAATGGTCAGGTCGGCGATCATCCCTGTGGCTTGGTTCGACCAATACATGCGCAACTCGTTGGTGCGCCCTAAGCGGTCCGAATAGATCACGCCGAAGTCGCCGCGATAGCTTCCCTTTTCCGGACGAAAATCCAGGGCGGAAAGAGGAACGGAAGCCGTCAGGTCATAAGCATCGGCGCGACGGTTGATCTCGACGCGGGCATCGCCGAGCGCCTGGATGCGGTCAATCGTGGTGACGGTTACGCCCAAGGTGAACTTTTGCGGCTGAGAAGTACCCGGCACGATGTAACGGTAGAGCACCGCAGTGGGATTGTCTTCAAACACGCTGATCAACAGACGCAAGTCGCCTGCGATCACTTGCGGACTGCCGTTCTCCGGCGTCGTGCGCAGTTCAAAGACCACTGCGTCCCCGGTCTTGAAAAGCGCCTGCGGGTTTTTGCCGTTGTTGATCATCGGTGTTTCATCGCGCACGTTGCGGAAACATAGGTATAAGTTGTCGTCGTCGTAGCCCCAGGCGGCCTCCGCCGCCCGCTGGTCATAGTCAAAACGGGCGCTCACCTTTTCGCCCCATTTGAAATCACCAATCTTGGGCATTCCTGAAACGGTCATCCGTCCGACGGCGACGGTCCGGGGCGCTCCCCCGGCGTCCGCTTTTTTAGCCAGCAGGTCCGACGCGGCTACGTAATCCGCCTTTGTGAATTCAACCGGCATCACCGGCAGGCGCCGGACTTTGTCCAGACCCCGGACTTCGCTCAACAGTACCGCCTCACGCGCCTGGTCACTGCCGATATAAATTTTGCCGTCGTCCGCATTTTTGAAAAACTCACCGCCGAACCACTCCGAGCCGCAGGAGGTGTTCATGATGGACAGGCCGGAGTCCGCATCGGCCGGCACGACGTCCGGGGCGGCCCGGCAATCCTTGAAAAGCCCGCCTAGATACAGGCCGTCGGTGGTGAACATAAAAGCCCTGCCCATGTTGCCGTTGAGACAAAAAACTTCGCCTGTGTCCTTGCCTAAGTCGGCCGAGCCTATCACCTTGAGGGGGCCGATGATGAGACCCCGATCATCCTTTGGCGCACTGTGCGAGCCGTGCACATTTGGCCATTTGTTGGGATAGGTCCACAACGTCTGTCCCGCCGGCGAAAGCATGGTCAAAGGAGAAAAATTAAGCAGGAGATTCCCTTTGGCATCGGCCCAGGTCCCGCCTATGAAACTGTTCAGTTTTTCCTTGTAGATGCGCTTGGCATCCCTTGGATCGTATATCGGCGCACCGCACTCGGTCCAGCCCTTGAGAGGCAGGCGAAATGCCTGATAGCTTCCGTCCTGTTCATAGGCCGGATAGAGGGTCAGATCCGGCGCATAGGCAAACCGCCAATGGCAGGTGAAGACGAAGCCGAGTTCCTCCGGAGTGTAAAAACGGATTTCTTTCTCCTGAACGCGCCCGTCCCCGTTCTCGTCCATCCACAGGTATTGACTGCGCATCGGTTTGCCTTTTTGACGGGCCTCCCTTTCCATGCCGTAAGAGGAGCGATGTCTAAGCCAAGTCACCCGTCCGCCAAACAGTTCCGGGTATTTCTTCTTGGCCCAATCAAGCATCTCTGGACTTTGAAAAATATTGTTTACCACGATATCCGGCCAGGGGGTATCCTCGCCGCTCTCGCGCAGCAGGTACATGTCATTTACATTGCCCACCGCCGTCAGAGGCCGGGCTCCGTCCTTGGTCAGTTCGGAAATACACAGATACCCGTACGAGCAGCTTGAGGCCAGCAAGGTTCGCCCTTGGTATTTGATGACTTCATGAAACATCCCTTCGCCCAGAGGACCAAAATGTTCGTCGGAGTGCGTGGGCCGCCACAAGGTCCCGGCTACCCGCCACTGCCCGGCCTTCCAATCCAGGTACAGGATGTTGCCCATGGAAAAGGCTTGGGATGGATTATAGGGATTCACGTTATTTTCAGTGCCCGCATACCACGTCGTGCCGCAGAACTCTTTGGCGAATTTGCCGCTCTCGTCCCAGACGCTCAAACGCCGGGGCGTGTTGTCGTGTTCCGCCGTCCACAACCGCCCGCGCTTATCAACGGTTATGCCCAATGGCATGAACATGCCGTTGGGGTCATAGGCGCCCCGCAGGGCGCGCCCTCCTTCCTTGCCAGCGACGCGCACCAATTTGCCTTGCGGCGAGAACACTTTGACGCACATCGCCTCCGCCCAGTCGGAGACATAAATATTGTCGTTGCCATCCGTAGCCAGTCCCACCGGCGCCGACAGGCCGGAAGCTACGACCGGCGTTATCGTTTTTTCGGCGGAAATGCGCACTACGGTGCGTCCGCTGATCGCCAGCAGATTATCCTGACTATCCACGGCCAGTCCCAGCGGATCGACTACGGCAAACTCACCGATTTTTTTGCCTTCTTCCGGATCAATCTCGATGATTTTGCCCTCATGATACATGGAGACATAGAGTTTTTTCCCTACGGCGGCCAAACCCAAGGTTTCAGATTGCAGCCATTCGGCGTCGTAGGCTTTCGCCGCGACCGCCGCGCCCATTGTCAGCCGTGATTTTATCTTCCTTTTGAAGTCGAACTTATCGATTAGGTGTTTGCTTTCTCCGTCGCTGAACGGGGCGAAACGGCCGGTCTCCGGATCGATGCGCTGAAGCCACACTTCGCCGGGGACATTGTTCGGATACTCCCGGTAGAAACCCGAGGCCAGCATGTATAGATACCGGCCGTAGCGGACCATCATGCCGCCGGGGATGCGTCCGGTCCCCCACAACTTGCGCCCGTCATAGTCCAGCGCTATCACAGTGGAACCCCCTTCCGAAAAAGGCGCGGCCAGATAAATACGCTTTTCATCAGATGTTAAAAAAGATGGCTTGGCATGATCGGTCAACCAAGCGCCAGTCAGGTCGGACGTTTCCCAGGCCGGGGTACCCGGATTGCCGTAGCTGAATTTATACAACACGTCGAACCCTTCATGAAAAAGCCCGCGCACACGGTAGTCACCCGGGGGCACCAATCGTCCACTGTCATCGGCGCCGTCCCAAAAATCGGTGTTCCGGCCGGTCGGCCGGGGCCACTCGCCGGTCAGATTGCGCACCCGCGTTCCATCCGTTTTTTCCACCACCAGCGTCACATATGAACGCAACGGCAGATCATAACTGATGGCGACCGGCCCTTCTGTGCGGTAGCGCAGGGTTTCCAGGCGCGCCCGCGAGCTTTCCGTCGCCATTTTAGCGGGAGCGGTATTGACGAACCGTACCTCGCCCCAGGCATCATTATTGGACCAAAAAAATTCCCGCGACGGTCGCTGGCGATTGACCAGATCGGCGTAGCGATGCGACGGCCAGCGCTTGCCAGTGGCATCCCCCCAGAGCAATTCGATGCCCATGCGCAGTACCTCGCCTTCGCGGTAGGGCCGACCGTCGCGGCGCAGGAGCTTCCAGGAAATGCGCATCTCCTGAGTGTAGCCGCCGCCGTCCGTGTCCTTGCGGAAGGCCAGGTCCACCCCGCGCCCCACTGCGTTTTCAATTTTACCTTCAAACCCCTTCTCACCCTTGGCAATATCGTGAAAAGTTACGAAGGAGGCCGGTATTTTTTTGTCCGTGAAATAATATCCGTCAATGTGGGTGATGCGCGCCCCGTTTTTACCGATCGGCTTTTCGGGGTCGGCCCACAGCCGAAGCTGGACACAATCCGAGCGCCAGCCGCACCCCGCCTCGGCAATGGGGTCAACGTGATTGATCATCGGCGTCTTATCCTTGAAGCGGGCTGAAATATAAAAATAATTTTCATCATACATGGCGGCGACCCGCGCGGAATTTGTGTCCAACAGGGTTTCCTGGTCATAACAGACCAGAATGTCCGATGCCAAATTCCAATCGGACAAATCTCCGTCTATGATCAACGGTTTGGGCGCAGGCAGCGCGAACAATTCGTAATTCTCAGTCTGCATTGCTGTAAGTCCCCCCGATGCGGTCATTGCAAGAACGACCAGCGCCACACCCAGTATTCTCCGACATTCCAGTTTCATTACATATCCCCCTTATATTTATTTTTTTCTTCATTAGTCGATTAGCTTTCCCGTTAAAGCAGTCATTATTGGACATTCACTGGTTCGGAAACATTTTACTTAAAAGATATTCCCGAAAGGCTGGTAATTTCCTCCCAGGGCAACCCCGGTAGCATCAACAGCTTCATCGAAATTGGCGCCACTGCCCACCCCGATAAGCACGGAATTGCTCGGAATAGCAATATAATTGGAGCCTACAACTGCCAAGTTGATTTGAAACTGTCGTTCAACTAATACCGCCGCAGCGCCCTGGTATGAGAACCATGCGACGGAACCATCCGTCGTTACGACATTACCCCCCGATGGCAGATAACTGCTGGGACGCTTGTGATTGATTTCTATATATCCGCCATTGTTGGCGACATTTTCGTAGGACACGTTGCATCGGTCCCCCCATAAAGCAGGAGATGAGCCCGAAGAAGGTTGGCCTCCGTTGGTTTTGGCCTTTTGATGCGCACTCATCAGGCGCAAAATATCTACTTTTGAATTAGACGGACTTCCGCCGTAAAAACCGTAACAGACGTTCCAGAAATCCGAACGCTGAGTGCTTGGACATATATATGCGCCTACAAGACCATTTTGCTTGAACCTTGGAATATTATTGCTGTCAGTCGGATCCAGTTTGCCATTGAAATAGTCGGTGTAAAGGGTCTTGTGCGAAGAATAATCCCGGAATTTTCCCACTTTACTACCACTAAAGCGCCCCATCAATGGCAGGCATCCGTAATCACCGTCATACATTGTCGTCGCCAGTCCGAACTGCTTCAGGTTTGACGC
>JAGVIF010000206.1 GCA_020056205.1 Lentisphaeria bacterium
AGAACTGTCTGAAGAGTTCTCACGCAGGCGGTAGTCGGGGTTAAAATCCCGCAGTTGGGTTAATGTGTCCTGCATGGCAAGTTCGATATCCTTGATGAGGCGTGAAATATCGCCGGAGGACGATTGAGGGGCATCCGGGTTTTTCTGAAAAAACTTCAGCTCATCTTCAAGGGTCTTTAATTTTTCCGAATTTTTCCTGAACTGCGTTGGATTTTTTTGGGCGCTTTTGCGCAGTTGATTTATTTCGTCTCTTACCTTGTTTAATTCTGACATAATTTCCGCGCCGTTTGAAGGCAGGTTATTCTTGCGGTCGTTTATTTTGTCGGCGAGGTCGGCGAGATTTTCCGCCGTTTTTTGAACGCCTCCTTTGTGTTCATCTCTTGCCGTTTTGTCCATGTTTTCGACTATATCGGCAAGCTCCCTGTTTATTTCTTTGATTTCGGAATTTTCCGGCCGGCTTTTTTCATCACGCGCCAGTTCATTCAAATCCTTTACGGAGGTGTCAAGGTTGCGCTGTGTATTTTTTTCGCTTGCGTCTGTCAGCCGTTTTATTGCCTCTTTGATTCCGGCGTTTGTTTTTTCGGCCTCTGTTTTGGCTCTGTCGTCATCATCGGACTGCAGAGCCTCTTCAACATTTTGACTGCTGTCTTCGGCATTTTTCAGGCTTTTTCTGACATCATTGTTTAATTTGCCGTTTTGAGCCAGGTCTGATAATTTTTCCGATATTTTCTTTTGATCGTTTGCGAGGGTTAGTGGATCTGAATCGTTTTTTTGAGAATCCGATTTGTTTGCGTCGGAATTCGCGCTTTGAAACATTTTCGAGATTATATCCTCCTGCTTTTTTTGCAGTTCGCGCATCTGCAGTTCCGGATTTTCGGAGGGCGGCAGTTCCGGATGTTTGTATTCTTGTTTGTCTTCAAAAGGACTTTTTGCCCCTTGTTTTTGTTCCCCCTGGGCGCCGCTCATAAGAATAATCGCCTTTTGAACTTCTTTCATTGCCGACACAAGTTCGGATATCGCGGTTTGCTGGTGTTTGGATATCTTTTGGATTTGAGGCGAATCGGGGGCGATGTTTTCCTCGGCGCGGGCCGCAAAAACTGGCAATATTGCGAAAATCGCAACTATTCGTTTCGAGGCGGCAATCCATGATTTCATTTGATTTTCTCCAGGGTTTTTCCCGCTTTGAACATCGAGTACTGGGCGAGGCGAAGATGGTTCATCATTTCCGCGGAGATCAGCTCGGGCGGAAGCTGAAGAGCATCTTTTAAATCGTTGACGAGAGACAACTGGTCTTTAGCGAGCATTTCAATTTCCTGAGAAATAATTTTTCTTTCAACCTTGCCGCCTGAGTTTGCCAGAATGAAAACGGCCTTGTTTAACAATATTTGCGAGCGCATGGATTGGTTCAGGATAGAAAGCAGTTCCTCAATTTTATCCCTCATCTCGCCGGGCATTCCCGCAAGGTTCAAGATCAGGGCGTCTTCGCGGAATGGCCTGATTTCAACGAACTGAGGCGCGCTGGACACGGCTGCCCGCCTTCCGTTCAAATCGGCTGTTCCGACAAGATGATAGCTTACGACATCAAAAGGAACAACATTGAGGCTGTCAAGGGATATCTCGCCCTCAATTGCGATCTTATGCGGAGTCTGATTTTTGTTGCCGCCGAGTTTTGCCGTTCCGTCGGGTTTTGCCTCGTCCGCCTGAAAATTCCGCGCATCCTTTTGCTCCCCGACAGATTCCTTCTCAATTTTGATATTTGTCTTCAAACTTCCGTTGAGAAATACGGACAGATAAAGTTCCATGAACGGTTTTGACGAGATACCATCGGCTGTCCACGAAATTTCATCCATTGGTTTCGCCCTGATATCGGAATCCGGGTAAGTGATGGACAATTCGGCGAAGTCCGGAGGGGGCGGAATTTCTTTTCGCATTTCTTTCTTCTTCGCCGGGAGTTTTTCTCCCGCGCCCGCGTTCGCGTTGATTTCGTATTGAGTGAAAAGAATATATGAGTTGACCGCGATTAAAATAAAGTTGACGGCAAGGAGAAACAATATCGAGGGAAAGGGGTTTTCAATTTCTTTGCGGCGGTAAAAATTTTCCGTGTCGGAAAGTTGTTTTTCTTTCAGAGGATTTGATATTGACTGCATTTCCGCCGCTGATTCGAGACGGTTTTTTGCGCCGAAAAACGAATCAATGCGTTTTGCGGTGTCAGTCAATTTTTCGCCGTGTTTCGCGCGGACGGCGGCATAGGAAACAAGCGCCAGCAGGAAGGTGGTCGCGATGAACCGGCATGAATCGGCGAAGGCCGAGCTTTCCCCGACAACCCAAAAATTGACGAAGGCGCTTAGGAAGGCGAGAGCGAAGAGGCAGAAAAGAAGTGCGCGCAGAATTTTTTTCTCCCTGTTTATTTTTTTTAACAATACAATTTTATTCATATATGAGTTCTTGTTTATTTGTATTTGAGCCAATTGCGGAGATCAAGCAGAATTTTTCCTACTATTACCTCCTCTCCTCCCGAATTCAAGCGCCTTCCATATCGGACAATACGCCCCTTATCCCGCGCGACTTTATCACGCATAAATTCCCAGACATGATATCCCTGAGCCAATTGCAGAACTCATAAACCGCGCCGTTGCAGATGCCATCGGAGGGCTCGCAAGGTATAAGTTCAGAAACCCCGTCCTTTGCTGAACTTATACAAAAGAAAAATGCA
>JAGVIF010000577.1 GCA_020056205.1 Lentisphaeria bacterium
CCGCCGACCTTGCACAAACGAGCCCCGCGCGCTTCAATGGCGCAGGGGAAAACCATGACATCACGCATCTCGTTTTACAAATTTCCGGCTATCGCGGCGGCTTTTGTGCTGGCCTTCACGCTCGGCTCCGGCCCCGCCCGCGCCGACCGCTGCGACGATCTCGCCAAGGATCTCGCGGGACACATTCCGAACCTCAAGATCGGCAAGACGGTCGCCAACGTGATCTATCTCGAACACCCGGCGGTGACGCAGGCCTCATTGGGCTGCTCCAGCCGCAACCGAAGCAACGAGGTGTTCGCCGCCACCGACAAGAGAAAGCCGACGCCGGAGTTCTACGAGTTCATCGGCACGGCGACGGCGCTGGTGTTCACCATTCCGAAGCCCGACGCGGTCCGGGGCACCAAGCGCTGCGTCAGCCGCACCAACATCATCCGCGGCTACAACATCGATTCACGCTACCGCAAGCTCGACATCCACTGCACCGTCGCCAAGACCGGCGTGCGGATCACGGTGTCGCGCGAAAAGGGTGTGTGAACCGAAAAACTGGCCTAAGATATGTATCTGCAATGCAAACAATCCGGGGAAATTTTTGACTTCTCCGAAGTCGCTTTGAAATTTGTTGACGGAATTCAGACCAATAGCTTCTCGCTAAAAAACAACAAAACACTGAGGCAAACGATCGAACATCGTCGCTATCTTAAGTTAAGAGATGAAACTGAAGAGAGATTTGGCGCGGAGATGGATAAGACTCTCGGCAAGTTTCTCCTCGAACTAAAAATTAGGGGCGACCAATTCTATAAACGATTTCTAAACAGCTATGGAGACTCCACTTATTCCATTTTCAATATCGGAGAGACATCTGCACTCAATCTCAAAGGCGTGTATGCATATACATCTCAAGATGATCTTGTGTATGTAGGCCGTTGCCGAGATGCGATCGGCAAGCGAATAAATCACGGATATGGGAAAATTCATCCGAAAAACTGCTATCTCGATGGGCAAGCAACAAACTGCCACCTTAACTCGCTCATCACATCAAAATATCATTCCATTAGATTTTGGCTTCATCCACTGAAGTCAGACGATCAAATTATCGACGTGGAGCGAAGATTGATCAGGAGCTACTCTCCGTCTTGGAATATCCATAGATTTCTATGATTTTGCTCGGTTAGAAAATTCGAACAGAAAAGTTCGTTCCTTGGAAATCGGACATGACCAGAAAACTTCCGCCGATGCATCCGGGCGAAGTCCTCCGGGAAGAATTTCTTCTTCCGCTTAAAATGTCTCCGGGAAAGCTTGCAAAGGCCTGTGGCCTGCCGCGCACCCGCATCGAGAGGATCGCCAACGAGCAAACCGGCGTGACCGCCGATACGGCCTTGCGGCTGGGCCGCGCGCTGAAGACCACCGGAGACTTCTGGATGAACCTTCAGAACCGGTATGACATGCGGGTAGCCGCTCGCGAGATCGGCCCGGCGTTGAACAAGATCAAGCCACTGATCGACGCGGCGTAGCCATCGTAGCCCGGATTTCGCTTCGCTTCATCCGGGCTACGGTCATGATCCCTGCGAACTGCTTGACATTTTCCTGAATGAGACTATATTCCTAACTGTCTCGCCTCACACGAGGGGCGTTCGCGATCGTCACAGACGCGAGGCGGGATGCGGTGGCCGCTGAGGCGTTCGAGTCCGGAGTGTCAAAAGCACATCGGGTGACGACCGCGCCGGAGGCGGACGGCGAGAGGCGTGTGTAGTCCCGGTTGGGTCGTCCCCCAACCAGATGGGAGCCTGGGCCGGCCCTCGCGATCGTTGTCCCCACAAGGAGCAAAGGTCGTGTTGGCGGTAAGCGAGAGCCCGGCAAACGGCGGAAACCCGGAGCGTTCGCCGGGGGCGCCACGCACGACGCCGTTCCAACCATTGCGTGCGGAACGCCGGATGACTCCGGCGCAACCGTGGTGACGACACTCGTGTGCTTTCTACCTTTGCACACGGGGCTGCGGATGCGTCGAGCATCCGGCGTTCCGCGCGCCCTCTATCTGAGGGTGACGAAACGTAACCCACACCTCGGGCGCGAAAGCGCGTCGCGAGATCGCGAAGCTGTATC
>JAGVIF010000361.1 GCA_020056205.1 Lentisphaeria bacterium
TATTGCGCGTTCTTTTCCCGTTTGTAGTAGGCGAACTTATACGCCGTTTTTTGATAACGCGCAATAAATTGCGCTACTACGAACGGAATTTTAATACAGGTATGCCTGTTGACTTCATCTTCGTATTAAGTGCAACTGCTCCGCGGAATGTTCCCGTTTTTAATTCGCCGTAGTTAGAGACGTGAATAATATTCATTTTAGAACCGTAATGCTCTCTGAATATCTTTTTCGGAATCATCAATCCTATCCTCTTCCCCTCAAGAAGCATTGAATTCAGGACTTTTATCATTTCAGGATTCACGATTTTCCATCCGTTGATCGAAGCCATTTCATCGAATGCCATCAGATTCCGGACATCAGTCGCTGTGCTTATTACCGCTTGTCCGCCGAGTATTCGGGCTGCGAAATTCGCAAGCCTGTTCCCGCCTCCGATGTGTCCGCTCAAAAGGCTTATCGCGTAATTTCCGGCCTGATCGCAAACAACTACCGCCGGATCCGCAGTTTTATTTTTAATTAACGGGGCGATTTTTCTGACGACAATGCCTGCGGCCATTATAAAGATATGCCCATCATATTTATTCCAGTTGGCCAATATTGTGTCATCAAAACCGTTTTCCTTTATAAAAGACGCGGATTTATTTTTTATTATATTTTTAAATCTTACAGGAATGAATAAAGCCGAATTCTTTAACCCATTTTTAAGTTTTACGGCTGTTTTAATTCCCTCTTCCGTTATTGCATATATCGCGGTTTTCCCTATGAATATTGGTTTCGATCCGGTTTCGGCGGGCGCCTTTCCGGTTTTTAGAGCGCCTCTGTAACTATGCGAGAATGAGGCGTCATATAAAAGCGATTTGCCGCCTTTCCCCGATAAAACATCTCCGACAATTATCATCGCCTGGCGTCCGGCAAAACCGGCTTTATCCAATTTCGATTCTATGTCGCTGATTTTTCCTCTTATGATTTTTTCATCTTTCCAGGATGCTTTATAGACGATGCAGGCCGGCGTATCAGGAGAATATCCGCCTCTGAGAAGATCGTCAGTCAAACTTTTGATGTTTTTTGCTGAGAGGAATATCGCCATTGTGGCGCCGTGTCTTGCGAGATTCGCAATTTCCTGTCCATGGGGAACAGGAGTTCTCCCGGCCTGTCTTGTAAGAATGACAGTTTGCGATACGCCCGGCGCGGTGAGTTCCGTCTTAAGGGCGGCGGCGGAAGCGAACACCGAACTTACACCGGGAATGACTTCGTATGGTATTTTCAGCTTGTCCAATTCAGTCATCTGTTCAGCGATTGCCCCGTAAACTGCAGGATCTCCAGTGTGAAGCCTTACGACTTTCCCCCCGGCTTTATGGCCTTTTTGCATTAATTTAATAATTTCGCCCAGCGAAATTATTGCGCTGTCGAGAATCCTGCATCCCTTTTTGGCGTTTGCAAGAAGCTCCGGATTAACGAGGGACCCTGCGAAAAGAATGAGATCAGCCTCTTCAATCGCCTTTTTGCATCTTAGAGTGATCAGATCCGGCGCGCCGGGCCCGGCGCCGGCAAATATGACTTTGTGATTTTGTGATTTATTCATTGGAACCATTTTCCGATTTCCAAATTCTTCGCCGCAGAGACATAAGAGACATAAGGGACGCAAGGGACACACAAAAATTTAGAAATTAGCGACCGACTGCGAATTTCGCAGTTTTATCAATAAGAAACTGCCAAGAAAGAGACACGCTAAAGTCGAAGATCCCGATCCGCGGGGCCTCGGGGCTGTGAACTCCAACGGCAGTTTCAAAGGAGAATTTAGAAAACTTTTCTCCTTTCTACTTTTTTCACTTCCGAACTTTCGCGCGTCCTTAGTTCCTATGGTGATTTTAAGATTTGGAGATTTTTAAATCGCGCAATCATCGATACTCTGATACTCTGACACTTTGACACTCTGACACTTTGATACTCTCAATCTCCCGAACTTCTTAATCGTTTTCCACTTCGAGTTTTGCAATTACCCCGATACAATAAATCCTGGATGCCATATTTCGAATCAAGGGAAGCTGATTCTTGTGTTTGAATCCTGAATCCGCCCTTTCGGGGATGCCTTCACGGAATCAGGAAGTAGCATAAGCCTCCGGCTTGTGATTTGGACGATTCAAGAATAAATAGAATCTGGAAATTTTGAATTCCACAATCGGGACGATTATGGTACGTCAAGAAAAAAAAGATGCAAGCCAGAGGCTTGCGCTACTTCTTGTTTGCCATCCAATCATCCGTGGGACGGTAGTGGAACTATACTCTATAAGGCTTAAAATTGCGCATAGACGAGTTAGATTGCGGATTGGATTTTTTCGTTCCGACTGATGGGCGATATGAATATCGTCCGAAGAA
>JAGVIF010000430.1 GCA_020056205.1 Lentisphaeria bacterium
CTATTCTTTTTTCACTTCATCATTTTTCGTGTTCTTTTCGGCTTCCGGCTTCTTTTCCGTCTTTTCCGGGTTCACAGTCTTTTTCGCTCTTGGTTTTGCCGTTGCGGCATCGCCTCTGGTTTCAGGTCTTCTTGGGAACCTTTTTCTTGGGGACGGCTTTTTATCTTTTGAGTATTCGGATTTTTCTCCGGAGGAGCTTGGCTCATCCACAACATTTTTCTTGTTTTCCTCGACGAACCGTTTATAGATTTCGGAGGCGTCTTTCACCGCTTCCGCGAGAACATCCACTATAATTTTTATTGATTTGAGAGCGTCATCATTGGCAACTATCGGATAGGCGATATTGTCTACGTATCCATTGGTATCAACGAGGGCGACGATTGGGATTTTAAGTTTAACGGCTTCTTTTACGGCTATTTCCTCGTGGCAAACATCAACGACTACAAGCGCCGTCGGCAGTTTTTTTATGTTCGCTATGCCGTCAAGATTTTTATGCAGTTTTTGATTTGTTCTGGAGAGCATTGCAAGTTCTTTTTTCTTGATGGCGGATGATTTTTCGGGAGAACCGATTTTCTCATCGAGGTCTCTCATTCTCTTTATGCTTTTCTGAATAGTGAGGTTGTTGGTGAGAGTTCCGCCGAGCCAGCGTTCGGTAACGTAAAACATTCCGGTTTTCGCGGCGGCTTCTTTTATTACTTCCTGCGCCTGGCGTTTAGTTCCGACGAATAAAATGTCTCCGCCGTCGGAAGCTATCTTCTGGAGGAAATTGCACGCTTCGTATATTTGACGGATTGTCTTGGTGATGTCTATGATGTAGATTCCGTTCTTTTCACCGTAGACGAATTTTTTCATTTTGGGGTTCCATTTTCTTGTCTGATGCCCGAAATGGACACCCGCCTCGAGAAGTCCCTGAACCGTTACTGTCGCCATCTGGCTTGTCTCCTGTTTTTTTTGCGACCAATTTGCCGCGTCCGTCTATGCGAACGGGAATAAGTCATGGGTTAAATTATTTTTCTGTCCCGGATATTGCCGGAAAAGAATTAAAGGGGGTGCAATGTAACGTATAGAAGCGCGAAAACAACAGTGAATCATGTATTTTTCCGCAAAAAGATCAATCCCCTCTTTCCCACCATCGGTCTGCGATCTTGTGGTCCAAATGTTTCCAGTTCTTTTCAGTTATCCTGGCGTCATTGCCCCATACTTCCAGATAATAGGCTATTATTGTGCGTTTTCCTATCTTCTTCAGATCGAATCCGATCTTTCTGTCTCCGAGATTTTTCACAGTTCTCCCCGCCGCTATTTCATTGTAATCAACTATTCTCCTGTCAAAGGATTTTACTTTTTGAATAATAGCGGCCTCATCATAACCCTTGCCTTTCGGCTTGGCATTGTCCGGGTGATAATACGAATAACGGTTCCGTTCGCCGTCGGGGTTGTCGGGGGCGGGAGAGCTGAGAACGTGGAGATAAAAATATGGAACTTTTATCCTGTCTTTTTTGGAATCAATGCGCGTAATAGTGTAGCTTACCACGCATTTTTCATCTTTTCCTTTAGTGTCCTCGCCTTTATTCGGCATTTTCACATCGTCTATCGTCACCTTGTAGTCCGCGAAGTCGCCGGGTATTTCGCCGCTATCGGAGCCTGTGTCGGTACTGTAGAAAGAGGTTATAGTATTGAGTTTGAATGTGCGTTCTTTCTTGTCTTTTCGGATTTTTATTTCCCCGTCTTTGATGCTGACGATTTCCGCTTCGCTTAACGTGGTGCCGTCTTTGAAAGCTATTGTTCCGGCATGTGTTACGATGGCGGCGGAAAGGATTGCCATAAAAAGCGCTCTTTTCGCGATGTTCATTGCCGTTCCTCCTAATTTTAACGTTTAGCTCACTGGCGGAGATTGAGCGTGGCAAATTATTTTTCGATTTGGTGATTTAGAGATTTAAAGATTTGGATATTTTCCATTCGAAGTTCGATGTTGAATGTTCGATGTTCACTGTTTTTCCTATCTCCGTTTCTCCGGTTCGCCGTTTCTCCGATTCAAGGACACAGGCAAGATGCCTGTGCTAC
>JAGVIF010000019.1 GCA_020056205.1 Lentisphaeria bacterium
CTTAGTATCCGTGTGCGATAATGCGGATTCTTTTGTAAAAGACAATGAACCGTATTGATTTTGCATTTTTCTTTTGTATGAGTTCTGCAATTGGCTCGTATAACCGCCTTTTCAAACTGTACCGTTTAAAGGGGTTGCACTTACTGGTTTAATTTAATAATTATAATAGTCGATAGAACTGACGATTATGAACCTGTAACTTGTCTGGTGAAAAATGAAAACACTAAAACTTTGGGAAGGCTCTATTCCCGTTATACCGACAACAACAGTTTGGATGTTGAATGATTTATCTGAATTCAAGGGAAAGCAAGAGTTGTTCACAAAACAGTCTCCTCAGAAACTAAAGGCTCTAAAGGAACATGCTCTCATCGAGAGCGCGGTGTCCTCCAACCGAATTGAAGGGGTCGAAATCGACCAGAAACGCATTGGCACGGTTATTTTCGGAAAGAAGCGCCTTCAAGATCGTGATGAAGAGGAGGTAAGAGGCTATCAAAGAGCCCTATCCTGGATACACTCGGAAAATCGTAAAATCCCACTTTCTCATGAAACCATATTGAGATTGCATTGCCTGAGCCATCCAGACACATGGGATAGCGGTAAATTCAAAGAAAAGGATGGCGAAATCATTGAAAAGAGGCCTGATGGAGGAATATCCATACGATTCAAACCATTATCGGCGAGAGAAACTCCTGAAGCCGTAAGGGATATTTGTTCTCTTGCTAATTCCCTGATGCGAAACCGTGAAATTCCAGCATTGGCCGTTTGGGCCGCATTCAATCTCGATTTCCTCTGCATTCACCCTTTTCGCGATGGCAATGGAAGAGTATCCCGACTCTTGCTGCTACTGATGCTGTATCACCAAGGATTTGAGGTTGGGAGATATATTAGCCTTGAACGCATAATCGAACAGAACAAGGAGCGGTATTACGAAACACTGCTTCAGAGTTCAAGAAGCTGGCATGGAACAAAACACGATCCGTGGCCATATGTCAATTATCTGCTATACGCCCTGAAAGAGATTTATCGTGAATTTGAATCTCGGTATGAAAACACAGTTATTCCATTAGGTGAAAAAACGGAAACCGTCGTTAGAGCTGTCTGCTCCTTCAACGGAAATTTCCACATCTCCCAATTACAGAAGGCTTGTCCAGAAGTCAGTATTGACATGATAAGAAAAGTTCTGAAGAATATGCGCGACAATGGGGATGCCAAATGCGTAGGACGCGGCAAGCTTGCCCAATGGAAGAGCTTATCGGGTAATCGGTAATGGTAATAGGTAATTTAATAGGTAATGCCTTTGGAAACAGGAGGAGAATAAAATGTTTTTCAAATAGGAACGAGGAAAATGGCAGCAATGATTCCGGCGGGACGATGAATCCTGTCGCACATTAAACCTTCAAGTGCCCCCCGATCATTTTGTTCGAGCACACGCCTTGATTCATTTTCTCAAGCGTGTATCTTTCTTGGTCAAGTTATACTCTATAAGAGGTGTTTTATGTTTCCTGCGGAATCAAGGAAAAATCAGATTAGAAAATTCATAAAACTGAGTCCTGTTGCCAGGCTCCTGTGGTGCCTTGATGCCGGAACCGAAATGTTTTCAAATCTTTCGCCTGAAAAGCAGAAACTTTACCTTGAGATGAAAAATGCGGAAAAAATCAAAAGGAAAAACAGATTGGCAAAGCTTCTTAAAGTCTCTCTCTGAAATTGAAGTTGACTTTGTCATAATCGGAGGTTCCGCGCTGACCCTTTACGGAATCCCGAGGACAACAATAGATGTGGATATACAGATATCCTCGAAAGGGGAATTTCAATCTCCGGATTGCCGACTTAACTGAAATTAGAAGGATGAAGATTGAAGTCGGAAGACCGATAGATATTGCTGACGTCGCACTCATTGATGAATTCCTGGAAATCACAAGGGAAAATAGTTGTCAATGAGATGTTTTTGCGGAAAAACAAACTATTTCGCATTTTATTGGATGTCCATATTCACCGAAAGGACCTGTCTGTGTGCGGACACGCACAGGCAGGGTTCGGTGAATATTTACTACTATTGCGGCCTGTCGCATGTCGAAATACGTTGACATAACGTGAATTATCGCGCGCATAATCAACGAATCTTGACGTTTTTTATCAGGGATGTAGATTACGCAAAAAGGATATTCTTAATGAAAAGAAATTTGTATTTGAAACTTCTTGAATGGAAAAAGGATCCCGACAAAAAACCTCTTATAATACGTGGCGCTAGGCAGGTCGGTAAGACATATCTTTTAAAGGAATTCGGAAGAAGGGAATACAAAAATCATATTTACCTCAACAACTGATTTCGAGGCTTTCCCTGAAACTTTTCATGTTGAACTGATTGATATCCTTAAAACATATTTCTTTGTGGGTGGAATGCCGGAAGCTGTCCGTGCATATTCCAGGGAAAAGGATTTCCTTCAGATAAGGAAAATACAGAATGATATCCTGAATGCCTATCTCTTGGATTTCTCAAAGCACGCCGGCAGGTCGGAGATAATGAGGATATCCGAATTATGGAATTCCATTAATTGAAAAACTGCCTGGAATTTGGTGAATATTTACGTTTCAAGTTATCAATTAGAAAAATTGCTGGATTTTGTATAAGGCAATTGCAGAATTGCCTCATGCTAATTATACTAATTGCTTTTGCTGGGAGGTTAAATGAAGGCGCTTATTTCAGGAATAACCGGTCAGGACGGGAGCTATCTTGCGGAATTGCTTCTCGAAAAAGGATATGAAGTGTTCGGGATTATCCGAAGAGTGGCGCTGGAAGACCCGGGCAACAGGCTGAGCAGGCTCGAACATATAAAGGATAGGATCAACCTTATACCAGGGTCATTAGAAAGCTATCCAAGCCTTTACAAAATATTCAGTCAGATCAGACCCGATGAAATCTACCATCTTGCAGCCCAGAGCTATGTCAGCTACAGCTTCGAGGATGAGTTCTCCACCTTGAATACAAACATCAATGGAACTCATTTCATGCTTTCCGCCTTCAAGGACATCATTCCTGAGGCCAAGTTCTATTTTGCGGGTTCCAGTGAAATGTTTGGGAAGGTTCGTGAGGTTCCGCAGAATGAGGACACTCCTTTCCATCCACGCTCCTCGTACGGAATATCAAAGGTAGCTGGGTTTGATCTCACAAGAAACTACAGGGAAGCCTACGATCTTTTCGCACTAAGCGGAATCCTTTACAATCATGAATCCGAGCGAAGGGGATTTGAGTTTGTCACGCGTAAGATCACCTCGCACGCGGCAATGATAAAGCATGGCATTAAGGATTCTCTTGAACTGGGAAACCTCGACGCGAAAAGAGACTGGGGGCACTCGAAAGATTATGTCCGGGCTATGTGGCTGATGATGCAACAGGACAAGCCCGATGATTATGTGGTATGTTCGGGAGAAGCCCATACGGTCCGTGAATTTTGTGAAAGGGCTTTCGCCGCAGCCGGACTTGATTATAAGAAATATGTCAAAGTCAATCCGACGTTCTATCGTCCCGCCGAGGTGGATATTCTCTTGGGCGATTGCTCGAAAGCGAAAAAAGTCCTCGGATGGAAACCGGAGATATCTTTTGCGGAACTTATTGACCGCATGGTCAAAAGCGATCTCGATAATTTTGGGAAAAGAAATGCAAAGTCAATAATATAGGAATTGTATTTTCTGTGAACTCCAACGGCAGTTTCAAAGGAGGAGACAGGATAACAACAAATAAAATGCGAAATCCGTTCGTAGTAGCGCAATTTATTGCGCGTTATC
>JAGVIF010000149.1 GCA_020056205.1 Lentisphaeria bacterium
AAAAGAACGAACAGAAGAAAAAAATTGACTTAAGTAAATGTTCGTGTACATTAATGGAAGGAAACCATCTGAGTTTCAACAATCACGGGGCAATCCCCTGAAGAAGATTGGAAACACAATCGCCTGACAAAAGCAAAAGCCCATTTATTGGTATTCCCATCCAAACAGAAATTGAATGGACACAAAGGAGCGAACTCCTATATTTCAATGGGTGAATCAATGGGTATTAATAAAGGTTACAAAACAGGTATTCGTTACGACTGGTTTGTAGTTCCTTCCATAAAATTATCAGAAGCCTTGTTTATCAGACGTAACAATTTTTTCCCAAAACTGATAGTTAATGAAGCATGTGCATACACCACCGACACCATGCACCGGGTTTTTATGAGGCAAGGCGTAAACATCAATGCGTTTGTAGCTAGTTTCTACAATTCACTTTCGTTGGCATTTTCGGAAATCTCAGGGCGTTCGTATGGCGGTGGTGTTTTAGAATTGATGCCCAGCGAAACAGAAAAAATCCTTCTCCCACACAAAGAAGAAAATGAGTCACTGCTTCATCAGATTGACCAAATGATGCGGACAAATAAAAGCATTGATGAAATTTTGAAAATCACCAATGAGCAAATTCTGAAAAAAGGATACGGCTTCACAGATAAAGAAATAAAGCTTGCGGACAGCATTTGGAAAAAGCTTTCGGCAAGGAGATTGAATAGGAGCAGATAAACGATGTTTGTTGTAATACAGGGTTAACAAATCGTTCCAGCGGACGGGCAAAAGCCACCCGCCGCTGAGCTTTGGCGTTAGCCTTACAAGCGTAAGATAGTAACCGGAAGCAAGATAACAGTCAGGCAGAAGACAGGGTCGCATCTTAACTTGTTAATTGGGGAATAGTTATGACAAAAGATACTTTAGACAAAAAAGAGTCCATCCTTTCAAGCAAAAGGCGGTACGCATTGAATTCGTAAATATTCACCGAACCCCGCTTTCGGTGAATATTTACGCCATCTATTTCCTCCTGAACCATGATTGTGTTCTGACGCATATCTTGACGAGCATAAGCATTACCGGAACTTCAATCAGAACGCCTACGACGGTCGCGAGAGCCGCGCCGGAGGAAAGTCCGAAGAGCATGACCGCCGTCGCAATCGCGACCTCGAAATGATTTGACGCCCCGATCATCGCGGCGGGAGCCGCATCCTCGTAAGAAAACTTTAAGAGTTTTGCCCACCAGTAGCTAAGACCGAAAATAAGCATCGTCTGGATAAAGAGCGGAATCGCTATCCATACTATTGTCATAGGATTGCCGAGAATAACATCGCCCTTGAAACTGAAGAGCAGAACCAGCGTCGCCAACAAGGCAGTGATTGTAATCGGCGTAAGAATATGCAAAAATTTATCATTGAACCATTTCTCGCCTTTCGCCTTGATAATCCATTTTCTGGAGAGGATGCCGGCGGCCAACGGCAATGCCACATATATCACGATAGAAAGCAAAAGCGCCTGCCACGGAACCGGAAGCCTTCCGACTCCGAGCAAAAATCCGCCGAGAAGCCCATAGAGAACCAGCATAGTCAGTGAATTTATCGCCACCATCACGAGGGTAAGGCCGTCATTTCCTTTTGCGAGATAACCCCAGACAAGAACCATCGCCGTGCAAGGAGCGATTCCGAGCAAAATGCATCCGGCGAAGTAACTGCGCCAAAGCGGGACCTGAAGCATTTTCACGCCGTCGTGAAGAACAACAGTTCCGGCGCCATGCGCAACTCCCACCGCAAGATCAAGCCCGAAAGGCATTTTTACAAGGTCAACGGCATCCGCACCGATGAATCCGCGAAAAAGAACACCGAGGAAAAGCAGAGCGATCCCATACATTGTGAACGGTTTTATTCCCCAGTTCACAAAGAGCGTCAGAAGAACCGGTCTGGCGTTTCCGCCAGCCTTGACGACGCTTGCAAAATCTATTTTCACCATAATAGGATACATCATAAAAAACAGACATATCGCGATCGGAATTGAAACAACGGGCGCGCCGTTCACAAAAAGCGACATCCCGTCAAGTTTTACAGCCAGACCCGGAGCGATTTTGCCGAGCACAATTCCTCCGACAATGCACAGCCCCACCCATAGCGTCAGGTAACGCTCAAAAACACTCGTCATTTTCCGCCGGACACCGGCTTCATTCTCACTTTTCATAATGTTTTCTCCTATTTGATTGATTGATTAATAATTTCAGCTTTTCAATTCCTTTGACTTCATAAGGCAACCATGGCGATAAAACCGTCTTGTCAGCCAACCGTGATCTTACCTCGTCAATGTATTTCAGTTCGCTCATGCCACGCGTGGAAAGCGCCGGATCTGCGGTTGACGACAATGCGAAACTCTGATTTATTATCCAGGCGAACGGCTCAATTTTAGCCCGGCGCAAATCGTCCTGCAAGCGTTGTGCCTCATGGACAGGCGTAGCCTCCGGCAGGGTAACAATCAGAACTTTTGTGAACTCGGAATTACGCAGACGGGGCAGGAGTTGCCCGACATCGTCGGAAATGCCGCCTCCTGAATTCCTGGCCACTTCGCGGTGGTAGGATTCGGTTGCGTCCAGCAGCAAAAGCGTGTGCCCTGTGGGGGCGGTATCAAGCACCATGAAGCCGTCTTCCGCCTGCGCAACGGTTCGCGCAAAAGCCTGGAAAACCGCAATTTCTTCAATGCAGGGCGAGCGCAGTTCTTCCTCAAGAAGGGACATGCCGTCATCCGAAAGGATTCCTCTGTTCTTTTTAAGCACGGCCTCAACGTAATGTATAGTCTCTTTCTTGGGGTCAATGTTGCTTACCGTAAGATTTGCGCGCGCGCCGTCAATGGCGTCCAGGATATGCGCCGCCGGGTCTGTGGTGGAGATACGGACATTGTGTCCGCGTTCGGCAAGTTCTATCGCTATTGCCGCGGCCATGGAAGTTTTTCCGACCCCGCCCTTGCCCATCGTCATAATAAGTCCGGATTTCTTTTCCGCAATCTGGTCAAGCAACTTGCTCCACTTGACAGTCTTTCTGGTAAAGATGTCTTTAGAATTTTTGAGTTGGGCGGCAATGTCGGGCTCGTAAGGAGCAACAACTCCGTCAGCGGCATCGCTGATGGCTTTCAGTCCGGTCAATCCGCGGGGATTATAAGCGACCGAGGTTCGCGGTAACTTAGAAAGTCCCTTGGGCATTCCCGCAATGGCCTCCTTAGATTTACGCGCAAAAGATTTTGCTGTCTCGTCTTCTGATGCCGCATGGAATATCCCGTTGATGATAAGATGCTGGTTCTTCATGCCCATCAGTCCCAGTTCAACGCTGGCGCGGGCCGCTTCCTTTAACGCAATATTTTCAGCCCGCGAAACCAGAACCAGAAGCGTTTTCTTTTTATCTGTCAGGGATTTAAGCGCCTTTTCATAAGTCCAACGCTGTTCCTTGAGCCCCGACAATGGACCGAGACAGGAACTGCCGGTCTTGTTTTCAATTATAAAATCATTCCATGCGGAGGGAAGATTCAAGAGGCGCAATGTGTGTCCGGTAGGCGCTGTGTCAAGAATTACATGATCATAATTTTCGATTGCCTTTTCGTCGCCGATGAATCGGGAGAATTCATTAAAGCCGGCAATTTCCACGGTGCATGCGCCTGACAGTTGCTCCTCTATGGATTGGACGGCTTCCTTGGGAAGCGTCCTGCGGTATGGGGCGACAATCCGTTCCCGATATTCGTATGCGGCTTGAACAGGATCAATGTTCATCGCAGAAAGATTGGCCTGTCCTTTTATATTCCTAGGCTTTCCTGAAAGATTTGTTTCAAGCGCTTCATCCAGATTCGATGCCGGATCCGTGCTGATCAAAAGCACACGTTTTCCCCGGTCAGCTAAAGATACCGCAACAACGCAGGACATGGATGTCTTGCCTACTCCTCCTTTCCCTGTGAAAAAAAGAAATCTGGGCGACTTAGCGATAAGTTCTTTCATTTGCAGACTCCCCCTGAACAGCAGCATTTGCCGCCCTCTTGTATTTTCCCCCGCATCCCGAGCAATTCAAAAAGTTCGGCGGCGGCGGGATATCTGCCCGAAATTTTCAGTTCGTCATTTAGAAAAATCAGGGGCAGGCAGTCGCTCCCTTTTTTCTCTAGGTTTTTTTTCACCTGTTCATTCTCCGCAAAAGCATAGGGTTTTTGCGCGAGATTGTATCGTTCGACCTGAGTTCCTTTTTCCGCAGCGCTCTTCAATGCGCCGACAAATTCAACCAGCGAGGCATTCACGTTGGTGCCGCATACGCCCGTCGAACAGCACATCGCCGGATCGTAAACCTTCAAAACATTTTTCCGTTTTTTCTTTTCCATGTAAATTTTCTCTCCGATAAAATTTTATATTGGATTATATATCATGTCTTTAAGCAACGGAGCGCGGGTTTTCCAACCCGCGAGTTCCTTCTATTGGCGGACTGGAAAGTCCGCCCTCCGTTCCATTAGGCGGGTAAGAAAACCCGCCCTCCGTTTTAAGTTGCATATCCAATAAGTTATCAGGGATTTTCGCGGCAAAATCCCTGATTTCATCACGGACACGCCTGTAATGGCCCAGCGCCTCTTCCTCCGTTTTTGCGAATTTCGCAAGCGCCGGAGGATCATCGAAACCGGCGTGAATGACCCGTGTTTTGCCGGGGAATATCGGACACTTTTCATTGGCGTGTCCGCAGACCGTTATGACATAATCAAATTTTATATTCTTCAATTCGTCAATGTGTTTTGACCTGTGTTTTGAAATATCCACGCCAGCCTCCTTCATTGCTCGGACAGCATTTGGATTGAGTCCGTGCGTCTCAATTCCTGCGGAAAACGCGTCAATCGTATCGCCTTTGAGATGCCTGCACCATCCTTCGGCCATCTGGCTCCGACACGAATTGCCGGTGCAAAGAAACAAGATTTTTAATTTTGTCTCCACTAATTTTGTCTCCTTTAATTTGGGTGTTCATCAATCCACTCAATAAGTTTTGCTTTAATCCCATCTCTCACGCGCCTGAAAACCTCCATTTTTTCTTCATCCGTTCCCTCGGTGTCTGCGGGATCCTCAAACGGCCAGTAATAGCGATTACCCGCGCCAAGTCCAGGCCAAATTCTTGGACATGACTGCTGGGCGTTTTCACATACGACTATGATATAGAAAATAGTTTCTTTGCCGAGATATGCGCTGACGGATTTGGGTTTTTGTGATGAAATATCAATTCCTATCTCATCCATCGCTTTCACCGCCAAAGGATGGACTTTTTCCTTGGGAGCAAGCCCGGCGCTGCACGGTTCGAATCGTTTCCCCGCAAGTTTTCTTAGAAAACCTTCGGCCATCTGGCTCCGACACGAGTTCCCTGTGCATAAAAACAAGACTTTCCTTTTGTGGTTAGACATTTTTATCCTCCTGTTATTTCTTTTTCGTTTTAAAAAACCATAAATAATGAATTCACGCGCGCATATATCTCCTATATTTCGCCATACAGCGAAACAATATCGCATAAAAAAAAACGAAATCAAGAAATTTTGCATCGGATATTGAAAAAATGTTTTGACGCCTTATTTTAATTTACCTTTTTCGCAGCGAAAACAAAAGTTTGAGGTCAAAAAAAAATGGATTTTGGAATAATAACGCTGTCGGTTTTTTCTCTGTCGTATTTGCTGTTTATTATCTTTCCCGTCAAAAGGACATTGGTTGCTATTGTTGCCGCCGTTTTGCTTATTGTCAGCGGAACAGTTCCTTTGGAATATGCGTTTTTTGAGGCGATAAATTGGAACGTGATGGGAATTTTTGTCGGGACTCTCGCCGTGTGCGATATTTTTATAAAGAGCCGTGCTCCGGCTCACTTTGCCGAAATAATAGTGGCAAGGTCAAAAAACACGATGTGGGCAATCCTTTTTATATGTTTAATGACAGGATTTATATCGGCCTTTGTGGAAAATGTCGCGACGGTTTTGATTGTGGCGCCTATTGCTATGTCTCTGGCGAAAAAATTAAAAATAAATCCCATCAACATGATGATCTCCATAACCATAAGCAGCAACCTGCAGGGGTGCGCCATTCTCATCGGCGACCCTCCAAGTATGTTGCTTGGCGGATTCGCCAAGATGACTTTTTTTGATTTCTTTTTTTATAAAGGCAGGCCGGGCATATTCTTCGCTGTTCAGGCGGGAGCCGTCGTATCTATGTTTGTCCTTTATTTTGTGTTCAGGAAGGAAAGAGAAAAACCGGCCGTCATAGCGGTGGAAAAAGTGAAATCATGGATTCCGACCGGGATACTCGTCCTTACTGTGTTCGCGCTTGCATTGTCCTCATTTTTTGACAAAGGTTTTTCATATATGGCCGGAAT
>JAGVIF010000488.1 GCA_020056205.1 Lentisphaeria bacterium
CACTACCGTCCCATGGATGATTGGAAGTAGCGCAAGCCTCCGGCTTGCATCTTTTTTTCTTGACGTACCACAATCGTCCCGATTGTGGAATTCAAAATTTTTGGGTTCTATTTATACTTAGAACAGTTCTCAACGTGACGTTTTTGTGGAAAAAACAAACGATGCCGCTTGTTAATGAAGCAATAAAATATCCGTCTTTACCGTCTCAACCGGAATTTATTCCGATGACGCGCAAAGAGCTCCAAGCTCTCGGATGGAATGAGCTTGACGTAGTCCTCGTAACCGGTGACGCCTACGTAGACCACCCTTCCTTTGGAATTTCAATTATGGGCAGGCTACTGCTTGCGTTAGGATTAAAAGTGGGAATTATCGCGCAACCGGACTGGAGGAATCCTGCAAGTTTGAAAATCTTCGGAAGTCCGCGGCTTTGTTTTGCGATAAGTTCCGGAAATATTGACTCAATGTTAAACATATACACCGCCGGACGCAGAAAAAGAAAAAGCGACGATTATTCGGAGGATGGAAAAACCGGCATGCGCCCGCCTCTCGCGGCCGTCGTTTATGCGAATCTCGCAAAACAGGCGTATCCCGGGCGCGGAGTGATAATCGGCGGAATCGAGGCGAGCCTGAGAAGAATCGCGCACTACGATTACTGGCAGGACAAAATACGCCCGTCAATCCTGCTTGACTCCAAAGCGGACCTGCTCATCTACGGCATGGGCGAAAGACAGATAATAGAGATCGCCCAAAGAATGTCGTCGGGAAGCTCTCTGCGCGGAATAAGAGGAACAGCGAGGCTCGCCGGGGCAAGAGAATCCGCAGACATCAAAAGAACTGAAAAATATCTGGAATTACCTTCATACGAGGAAGTTAAAGAGAAAAATGAAAAGCTTCTTGAATCCTTTTCCGCTGTCGAAAAAGAGATGAATCCGTATTGCGGAAAAACTCTTTTGCAAAAACACGGGGAACGCATAGTCATAATCGAGCCTCCACAGCTTCCCCTTTCAGAAAAGGAGCTTGACATAATTTATTCACTGCCATACGCCTGCCGTCCGCATCCGCTCTATAAAAAAACAATTCCGGCTTATGAAATGATTAAAAATTCCGTAACCGCTGTCCGCGGCTGTCCGGGGGCTTGTTCTTTCTGTTCAATTTCACTCCATCATGGAAAATTCCTCCAGTCAAGAAGCGCCGATTCAATACTTTGCGAAATTCGCAAACTCGCGTCCGCGAAAAAATTCGGCGGAACTATCTCCGACATAGGCGGACCAACCGCGAACACTTATGGCTCGCGGCAAAAAATGACGGAGACATGCATGAATTGCCGCAGGGCGTCATGTTTATTTCCAAAGATTTGCGAAAACTTCATAATCGTCGAGGAAAAATTGCTGGAGCTTCTCGAAAAAGCGGCCTCTATCGGGGGAGTGAAAAATGTTTTTATGAGTTCAGGGATCAGAACCGACATAGCTTTGAGGCAGAAAAACCTTATGAGAAAAATAATTGCCGGGCATGTGTCGGGCCATCTAAAAATCGCGCCGGAACATCTCGACGACAATGTTCTCTCAATAATGAGGAAAAATAAAGCTGAAGATTTTTTTGAGTTCTGCAAATTATTCGAAACAATCAGTTCCGAAACCGGCAAGGAACAGTATATTGTCCCGTATTTCATCTCTAATTTACCGGGCTCCGGGAAGGAAGAGTTCAGGAAGGTTGAAGAGTTCCTCTCAAATTCGGGATGGAAACTGAGGCAGGTTCAGGATTTTATCCCTCTTCCGATGACATTGGCATCGGCTCTCTACGTTTGCGGCAAAAACGCGGAAGGAAAAAAAATCACAGTGAACAAAGGCCTCAAAGAAAGACGGTTTCAGAGACAAAAACTGAGATCGTAACCCTACATTTTGCGTTTGAGCAGCGCCGCGCAGGCGCGCGGTCAGGAGAGACATCGGGTGAATATTTACCATTCCGTCAAATCAATTTTACCTGAATCAGGGCAAGCCCCAGGAAAAGCAGGCCAAGCAGAATCTTTCCTGCTATTACCTCTCTCCTCCCGAATTCAAGCATCGTCCATATTGAAAAACTGCCTGCCGCAAATATGAAAAACGCTATGAGCGGTATGATGAACATAATGTTATAGAGAAGAAGCTCCGGCAAATACTCGGCAAATTCACCTTTCCTCGAAAGCATGACAAGTATCGGCAGGTAAACCTGTCCGGAACATACGCTCTCGAAAAGCGTCACCACGCATCCGGCGATAAAAACACCCAAATATGTGAAATTCCTGGAAAACGCTGTCTTCAGTATCCTGTTTATCGCTCCCTTAAGCTTTTCCGGCAAACGCAGATGAAGTTCCGTCTGATCGCCATGGCGCGCATAACTCAATGCGTCTCTGAACGAGAGATACGCGCAGGCAATCAGCGCCGCGACTATGGCGGCATCAGTCAGCAGAGCCATTCTCTCAAATACTCCAAGCGATTTCACCGCATTGAGAATGCCCAGCCCGAGAAAGAAATATGTCAGAAACGACGCGAAGCAATACAAAGCCCCCGCAATGAAAAGTGTTCTGAGCCCGCTCTTCATCATCGTCAGGATGCTGAACATGAAAACAAGCGTAGAGAATATGCAGGGATTGATGCCGTCCACAAGTCCGGCCGCAGCTATGACCGGCAATGTCAATGAGGATTTTTTACTGTCTAAAAATGCTTCTCCGGATTTTTTTTCAAGCAGGAAGATCGGGAGTTCGCGGCTCGATTGTCTGTCAACGCAATGCTCCAGCGCCTCCATGACGTTGTCTGTCCCGAAATAAAGAGCGTCGTCCATGAAGAGAGCCGGGACGTTCGGCCTTCCGTCACCATAAGACTCGGAGAGGCGAAGGAAAATCAGCGCGTTTTCGGGTGTCTTCACATCAACATCAATGAAAGAGCCGCAGGTTTTCAGGTTAATAGGTTCACGGTTCAACAGTTCACGGTTTGTGAAATCATTTATCTGAAAAACCGTGCCTCCGGCCATTGAGAGGATTTTATTTTTTATTGCCACGCATTTTTTGCAGTTGGGCGCCCCGAAAATCCATCCGCGCGCTTTCCGCATCTTCGAATCGCTGGCCGTAGCGTAGCTGATGAATGGCGAACCGCCCGGAAGCATCCGCTTCTCAGCATCAAATGATAACGCTAGTGGCGCCGTCGACGAATTCGGCCCCGACGGAGTCATGAATTCGATCGCTCTCTTCACCGCTTTCTCCATGAAGGCGCTACTGCAAGAATTCCCGGGCAATATCGCAAGCTCGCATTTCCCCCAAAAGAAGCCGTTTATGCGTTTCGCGAATTCAGCGGCGGAGTCAAGAGCATGGGACTCCTTGCTTGCGTGGAGCAGAAGCAGCGGGAATCTGATTTTATCCGTGTTGTCCATCGGCGAGAGTTCAGGGAAAGGCCATTCCATTTCCGAGCCGACCGCGACGGCGCTTTTAATTCGTCCATCCGGAACCATGGAGCCTGCGAGAATCGCAATCCTTCCGCCGGAGCCGCGTCCGAAAATATAAATTCCGTTTCCCGCATGATTATCGAGCCAATTGCAGAACTCATAAACCGCGCCGTTGCAGATGCCATCGGAGGGCTCGCAAGTATTTTTGGCAGGGGCAATACCCGCAGCGGTCTTGCCCC
>JAGVIF010000324.1 GCA_020056205.1 Lentisphaeria bacterium
ATAAGTTCGCCTACTACAAACGGGAAAAGAACGCGCAATAAATTGCGCTACTACAAACAAGGCGAATATGTATAAACATAGACAATTAAATGAAATTCAAAAACAGGATCTGATCAATTACCGCAAGTTTGCACAATTGCCTCTTCACGAACCCCCTCATTTTTTCGATGATATCAATAAATCCTATATTTTAACTGCTTCCAATTTCGAGCATAAACACGTTATGGATACTCCCGAAAGAAGGAAAAATCTTGAAGACATTTTTTTTAAAGAAATTTCGAATATTGGCCAATTGTATGCATGGTGCATTCTGCCGAACCACTATCATCTCCTCGTAAAAGTAAACTTAAAAGTTACCTCCGAAACTATCTCAAGAATTCACAGGAAGACGGCTTTCGAATGGAATAAGCAGGACAATGCTTTGAAACGAATAGTCTGGTTTAGGTTTTCAGACAGGAAAATAAGAAGCTCGAATCATTTCTGGGCATCCGTAAACTACATCAATACAAATCCAGTAAAACATTATTATGTTAAAAATGCTTTAGAATGGAAGACATCAAGCATACATGATCATATAAAAGAGCATGGGAGAGATAGATTAGCCCAAATATGGGAAAGCTATCCCGTCCTTGATTACGGTAAAGGATGGGATGATTAATTCGTTCGTAGTAGCGCAATTTATTGCGCGTTATCAAAGAACGGCGAATAAATTCGCCTACTGCAGACGGGAAAAGAACGCGCAATAAATTGCGCTACTACAAACGGAGACAAATGAAAACAAAAACATACATACTCGGGTTAGGATGCAGAAGGGGAACAACCTGCGATGAAATCTCACAGGCGATCGGGAATGCGCTGGGAGGGAAAAGTATCGGTCTTATAGCAACCTGTACGCTCAAATCCGATGAAAAAGGCTTGCTTGAATACGCCGAGACCAAAGGCCTGAAACTTGTTTTTTTCACTGCGGAGGAACTGTCTAAAATAGAAGTCCCGTCGCCTTCAGAAAGAGTAAAGAAGCACATCAATTCGCGCAGTGTCTCTGAAGCCGCCGCAATCGCCGCGGGAGGCAGGATAATTTCTCCCAAGTCGGTTCATAACGGGAAAATAACCGTTGCCATCGCGGAACCTCTCCCTCCCAAAGGAACCCTAAGCGCAATCGGAATAGGCTCAGGCGTAATTGACCAGATGACAGAAAAAGCAAAATCCGCCATCCTCGCTTCCGACACTGTGGCCGGCTATGGAAGATACCTTGAACAAATCCCATCACTCATTGGGAAGAAAAAGAAAATAGCCACAGGCATGACCCATGAGGCGCAAAGATGCAGTCTGGCTCTCAACGAGGCCGCTTCGGGAAAGAAAGTGTCGGTCGTCTGTTCCGGAGATGCCGGAATATATGGAATGTCAGGGCTTCTTCTTGAACTTGCGGAACAGGAAAAATACAATGGCGTGAAAATAGAAATGATTCCCGGAATAACTGCGGCCGTCTCCGCGGCTTCCGCTCTTGGAGCTCCGCTCATGAACGACTTCGCAATAATCAGCCTGTCCGATCTGCTGACCCCGAAAAAGACAATTATCAACAGAATAAAGCTTCTTGCCGGAGCCGACATGGTCTGCGCCGTCTACAATCCAAGAAGCCATGGGAGAAAAGAACTGCTGAGTCTCTTTCTAAAGACATTCAGGAAATCCAGAGGCGGCCATACTGTCTTTGGAATTGTCAAAAACGCCGGACGCGAAAATGAATTTTCGATCTGCGGGACGCTCGATCATTTCCCGGAGGAAATCGTGGACATGTCAACCGTCGTGATAATCGGTAATTCGCAGACGGTCCTCCGTAATGGCAAGGTCTATACACAAAGAGGTTATAAAGTGTCATGCCGCTGAAATTCTACAGATTTTGCGTCGCCGGAACTAATTCCGGCGTCGGAAAGACAACAATCACTCTTGGGCTTATGCGGGCGCTCAAAAGGCGCGGGTTAAAGGTGGCGCCGTTCAAATGCGGACCGGATTACATAGATCCTTCGTATCACAGACAGGCCGCAGGCGCCGAATCAGTTAATCTTGACACCTGGATGATGCCGCCGGAAGGATTACGCAAATCTTTCGCCCGCAATTCAGATAATGCTGATGTAGCTGTAGTTGAAGGAGTTATGGGGCTTTATGACGGCGCGTCGGCAGGCTCGCCCGATGGAAGCACGGCGGATTGCGCGGAAAAACTTGGAATTCCCGTTGTCCTGCTCGTGAACGCGCGCGGGATCGCCGGAAGCATCGCGGCGCTTGTCAAAGGGTTCAGTGACTTCTCAAAAAACATCAGGATATGCGGCGTCATCGCGAACAATGTCGGAAGCGAATCGCACGCCAATCTGCTGAAAGACGCGCTTGCGGCAAACGGCCTGCCTCCGCTTCTCGGAGCCCTGCCGCGTGATGAAAATTGGAGTTTGCCGGAAAGGCATCTCGGACTGACCCCTTTTTGCGAAAACAGCAAAACTTCCGCCTGGTTTGAAACCCTTGCGGAAGCCGCCGAGAAACACATCGCCATTGACAGGTTGCTGGAGTTGTCCGTGTCAATCCGTCCGGATGGAATTCCGCGGACAGTCTTTCCAAATCCCATTTCACGAATTGCCATGGCCAGAGATGACGCTTTTCATTTCTATTATGCCGACAATATCTACAACCTCCGCATGGCGGGATTTGAAATCGTTGAATTTTCTCCGTTAAAAGACAAAAAGCTTCCTGAAAAAACCGACCTGCTCTATCTTGGCGGAGGATTCCCCGAAATATTCGCAGAACAGCTTGCCGACAATTGCGAAATTCGCAGTTCCATAAAAAATTTCGCGGAAGCGGGCGGACGCATCTACGCGGAATGCGGCGGAATGATGTTCCTGTGCAGAAATCTGCGAAATTCGCAGGGCATGGAATTCCCGATGTGCGGAGTCCTGCCAGCTTCAACATTCATGGGCGACAGAATGCGCGCGCTGGGCTATCGCGAAGTAACGGTTCTGCATGACATGCCGTTCTTCAAAGCCGGAACGGTCATGCGCGGACACGAGTTCCACTGGTCGGACTTCACGCCTGACGAACCCCTTGCGCACCTCTACAAAGCCGCTAACAGCAGAGGTGAAGTTTCGGACAGCGGAGTCATACACAACTCTGTAACAGCAAGTTATATTCATCTTCACTTCGAATCAAATCCCGCGGCAATACTGAACATGTTAAGGCGGGCTCCGCCCGCAACAGAAAAAGAATAAAGAAAACGTTCAGCGTTCAGGGTTTATAGGTTCAGCGTTATCAAAAGGTGCAATTCGAAGTAGCGCGGGTCTATCTGACCCGCTATTATCGGGTCAGATAGACCCGAGTTACCCTATACCCTGTGGCAACTGCCTTAACTTAGCCCAAATTCCTCTGTTTTCAAGTTATAAGTCGTTGATAATCAACGAAAGATTTTCGGAACTCGATTTGTAGCGCCTATTTCGCGTAAGTCGTTGATAGCCCACATATTTGTTTTTTAGGGCGCGAAATTTGGGTTAGCCGATAATTTTAATTATTCCGGTCTTGCCGTCCATTTTGACGACCTGTCCGTCCTTAAGCGTGGTCATAAGATCAGGAATGCCGACAATTGTCGGGATACCCATCTCCCTTGCGACAATCGCGGAATGCGACAAAACGCTTCCTCGTTCGATAAGTATTCCTGAAACTGCCGGATAAATGGGGACCCAGCCGGGGTCTGTCCTGCTTGCGACCAGTATTTCTCCGTTGAAGATCATGTCCTCCTTGGGAGATTTCAATATCTTCACTTTTCCCGTGACAATGCCCGGGCAGCATCCGGCGCCCTTGAGTCCGCCAGATTCGGAAGAGCACAC
>JAGVIF010000513.1 GCA_020056205.1 Lentisphaeria bacterium
ATTTAGTGATTTGCGGATTTTTTAACCGTGCAATCATTCAATCACCCAATCTCCCAGTCACCCAATCATTGGCGCTCTGACACTTTGACACTCTGACACATTGACACTTCCTCCAATCCCACGCTAAAGTCGAAGATATCGTGTCCGCAGTATCTCGGGGCTGTGAACTCCAACCCTATGATTTGGTGATATAGAGATTTAAAGATTTTGATATTTTTCATTCGATGTTGGATGTTCAATGTTGAATGTTCGATGTTCATAGTCTTTTCCATCTTACTTTTTCCCTTTCCCTTTCTGCTTTCTAAATTCTACTTTCTACTTTTCCCCTATGTCCTTTATCTTCCAGTTTCACCCCGATAAAACTGCGTAAAGCGCAGTAGGACGCTGTCTTCTGACTTCTTTTTGCTTGTGTCTTTATTTATTCTGAACGCTGAACCTTGAACCCCTTTTTTATTCTTTGATTATAAACATGTTATGAATTATTCATGTCGAATCAGTCACGGATTCAGGTTTTTTTCCCGCGTATTGAAGGAGCGTTATCAGGGATAGGACGGTGAGCGCCTGAGCCACGCAGACTATCACGGTTCTTTCGTCTCCCCATAGGATTGGCAGGACGCTCAAACCGACGGCAACAGCCAGCAGGTGAACCATCATCACGGCGTTTTTTTTGCTCATCCCCATTGCGACGAAACGATGCGAAATATGATTGTGGTCTCCGATATAAACCGGTTTTTTATTTTTTAATCTTATGACGACCACGGCGCAGATGTCAAAGAGCGGAATGGCGAGGATGAACAACGGGACAAAGATAGAAAATTTTGTTATGCTTCCGGACGGGGTGTAATAGGTAACGAGAGAGCCCATGACCGCCATAAGATAGCCGAGAAAATGACTGCCGGAGTCTCCCATGAATATTTGAGCCGGACTGTGATTGTAAAACCAAAATCCGGCCGTGGCGCCGGCGGTTACCGCCCCCAGCGCGGCGACAAAATATTGTCCGTTTGACGCCGCCGCTACGGAAAAAAAGGAAAAAGCTATCGTCGCCACTCCAACCGCCAACCCGTCCATATTGTCAAAAAAATTCACCGCATTCATTACGGTTACTATCCAAAAAACGGAGATCGCCCACGAAATAAACGGATCAGGCATAAAGAGAGATATCTTGACTCCGCCCCATGTAACCGCTATCACGGCGATGGCGATTTGCCCGAGAAGTTTTGTGCTTGCCCTCATATTCCATTTGTCGTCATAGAGTCCGAGCAGGATGCCGAGAAAGGCGGCAAGGCAGATGAAGACGAGATTTTTTGTAACGGCCAGCACTCCGCTGAGATTGGAGAGAACCGAGTTGTCTATAGAGCCGAACATTTTTGTTTTCGACATTATGATTCCGGCTGAAATGCAAACCATCCATGAGCAGAACATGGCCGCCCCTCCGAGCAAAGGAATCGGCTCTTCGTGTTTTTTATGTTCCTGCCCTTTCGGGATATCGTAGAACCCGCTTATTATCGCTAGGCGCATGAAGACGGGGGTTATGACAAGCGACACTCCGGATGAGATTAGGAAAATAAATATGTATATGTGCCACCATGTCATACGGTTGAATCTCCTTTAAAACTGCCGCTTTTTTCGGGGTCGGTATCGCTATCGGCGTCGCTTTGTTTGTAGTAGGCGAATTTATACGCTGTTCTTGATAACGCGCAATAAATTGCGCTACTACGAACGGATTTCGCATTTTATTTTTTGTATAAGTTCAGTAATAAGGATAGGGTTTACTGAACTTATACGGGTCGTCCTTGCGGCGACCGCGAAAAAAATAACCGGCCACGGTCCAGCCGAGCGAAGCGACGCTTGCCGAAGGCAAAACCGTGGCCCTCCACGCCTGCAACGTAAAATGGAGGGACGCGGTTTTGCCTTTGGCAAGCATCGCTGTTTTTGATAATAAACAATGCGCCTACGCGGCGCTACTCAAACGCAAAATGTAGGTTTACCCGGTTTATTTAGGATTTTATTCTCCTGATGATGAAAGATATTATGAAAAGCAGGGCGTTCATGAGGACGATAGTCGCGCCGGCGGGAAAATCAAGCAGATATGCCGCGAATATTCCTGATATGACGGAGAAGACGGCGACAGAAGCTGATAAGATAAGCGCCTTTTTGAAACTTGATGAAATCTGGAGCGCCGTTACTGCCGGAAAAATTATCAGGCTTGATATGAGCATGGTTCCGACGAGCCTTATCCCGAGCGCTATTGTTATTGATGTGGTGAACATCAGCAATACATTTACGCGTTTCACTTCAATTCCGTTGACTTCGGCGAATTCCTCGTCGTAGCTTATCGAGAAAAGCTCGTTATAAAACAGGGCGACCACCGAAATAACCGCCGCACAGAGAAACATGGCCGCGTAAAGCTCCTCTTTTCCAACAGCCAAAATGCTTCCGAAAAGGTAGCTGAACAGGTCAACATTAAATCCGCCGGAGATGCTTGCCAGCAGAACCCCCAGCGCTATTCCGGTTCCCGCTATCATGCCGATCGCGGCGTCGCCGTAAAGATTCGCCTTTTTATTCAGGGCGTATATGGCGACGGAGGCCAGCATCAGAAGGGGGATGGACACGAGCAATGGAGATTGATTTAAGAGCAGGGCGAATGCCACGGTCGCGAATGCCGCATGTGAAAGGCCGTCGCCGATCATTGAGAGTTTTCTCAGGACAAGAAATACGCCGAGAAAAGAACAGCACACCGCTATAAGGCATCCTGCGATCAGCGCCCTCTGTATGAATGTGTATTGCAGGGCTTCCACAAGTTCGCTTATCATTTGATGCATAGTGTCAGTGCCTTTTGCAAATATAATGTTGAGCGTAAGGGCCAAAATATTCCGTCATTTCACAAGACGCGCAGAATTCGTTGAAGGAGCCGAAAAAAATCAATTTCCTGTCTATATAAAGGAATTTTCGCGCGTGGTTGCCTATGTTCCCGGCGTCATGAGTGATCAAAAGAATAGTTGTTTGCGTTTCAGCGTTCAATTTGCTTAGCAATTCATAAAAGTTTTCCCTGATGTGAGGATCGAGGGCATTGGTTGGCTCGTCGAGGATGATTATTTCCGGTTTGTTCACAAGAGCTCTGGCGAGAAGAACCCTCTGTTGTTGTCCGCCTGACAAGGAGCCGACATTCCTGTTTTTCAACGTTTCTATGCCGAGCATGGATGCAATTTCATCTATTCTGCGCTTGTCGGCGGAGTTTATCCGTCGCGGGAACTTTTTTTCCGAGAGAAGCCCGTGCGATATTACCTCTGAAACGCTTGCGGGAAATTTTGGGTCCAACGCCGAAGTCCTTTGCGGCAGGTAGCCGATTTTGACCGGCTTGACGCCGAAGACAAATTTTCCTTCTGAAAGCGGGACTAATCCAAGCATGGCCTTTACAAAAGTCGTCTTGCCGCTTCCGTTCGGGCCTACAATTCCGATATAATCGCCGGGCTTAATCGCGATGGTGATTCCGCTGATGGCTTCCGTTTGTCCGTATTTTACGGAGACATTTACGGCTTCGACAATTTTCTCTTCTTCAGAGTTCATTCTTCCCTTCTTCGCCAAGTCCTGTCTTTAAATTGTCAAGATTTGTCCTCATTATATCAAGATATGTGGTTCCGTCTTTGATTTCTTTTTTGCTCACGTTGTGCGCGCCGTGGAGGAGGAGAATTTTCGCTCCGGTTTGTTCGGCTATTACTTTGGCGGCTCTTGGTTCGAGGAGTTCCTCATGATATACGTATTTTGAACCGGTTTCCTTCATTGTTTTTATCAGATAGGCGATGCGTTTTGGCGTCGGCTCGCTGTTTGGAGAGGATCCTTTGTATGGGAAAATTAGTTTTAGCCCGTAACGTTTTGCCATGTATCCGAGGGCAAAGTGTCCGGCATAAATAATAGTGCGCGGCCGGCGCTTGTCAAGGCTTGACCTGTAGTCCTCATCCATTGAGTCCAGTTTTGCCTTGTAATCATCCGCGTTTTTTAAATAGAAGTCTTTTCCGGCGGGATCTTTTTCGGCCAATGCCGACGCGATATTGTCAACCATCTTTTTCGCGTTGTCGAAATCCATCCAGAAGTGCGGGTCTTTGCCGGCGTGATTATGATGATGTTCTTCTTCGCCGTGTTCTTTCTCTTCCGGCAACTCTTCCGCGTCTTCGGCTTCTCCGGATATTGAAAGAAGCTTTATCCCCTTGCCGGCGTCAACCACAATCGTCTTTTTTCTGTCAATTCCGGCGATTATATCAAGAGACCACGGCTCCATCGCTCCCCCTGTGAAAATAAAAATATCCGCTTTATTTATGGCGGAAATATCTTTCGGAGTCGGCTCAAATGAGTGCGCTTCGATACCGGGAGGGAGGAGGAGCTTAACCTCCACTTTATCTCGTCCTATCTGTCTTGCGAAATCATAAGAAGGAAAGAGCGTGGCAATAACCTTGATCTTTTCCTTCTCTAAGTTCGATGTGTTTTCCTCGTTCTCCTTTCCGCAAGCCGCAAAAACGAGCAAAGAAAGAGAAGCAAGGAAAAGAAGGAGCGAAAAGTTTCTTTTCATTCGCAATCAGCCCTCTTTTTGTATAATTTCAGACATCATTCTTCACCGCAGGGACATAAGGGACATAAGGGACACAAGGGACACAAGGGACGCAAGAGACACACTATTTTTTGATTTGGAGATTTAGAGATTTTATGATTTTAAAACCTCACGCTAAAGTCGAAACCCATAACACTCCTTTCGATCCCAACCCCGACCCCGAAATTAGAACTTTAGAACTTCCCTACTCTACTGAGCCAATTGCAAAAGTCAAAACCAGCGCCGATGAAGGAGATTGTGAAATTCAGACGAGCCACAAAACCGGAGGCATACCCAAAGCGGTATGTCGA
>JAGVIF010000345.1 GCA_020056205.1 Lentisphaeria bacterium
AACTCGGGTCTATCTGACCCGATAGTCGCGGGTCAAATAGACCCGCGCTACCTCGAAATGCGCATTAACTTAGCGCCATTCGACCCCGACCCCGAAAAAGGCAACAGTTTCAAAGGAGTGAAAAAAAGTAGAAAGTAGAAAGGAAAAGGGAAAAAGGAAGATGGAAAAGACTATGAACTTTGAACATCGAATGAATGCAACGAGTAAGGGAGACTGGATGATTAAAAAATAATAAAATCTCCAAATCTTTAAATCTCCAAATCACCAAATCATAAAGTTGGAGTTCACAGCTTTAGCGTGGGATTTGAGGAAGTGTCAGAGTGTCAGCGATGAACTGCTATTTTCGCAGTTTTATCAATAAGAAACTGCCTAAGAAAGAGACACGCTGAAGCTGTGAACTCCAACGGCAGTTTCAAAGGAGAAAGGGAAAATGAACATAGAATTTTAAAACAAAGACACGAAAAGATGAGATACATATTTCTTTACACATCATTTCTGATTTCTATGATATTGCAATTAAATGCCGGGAGGCTTGGGCTTATCCTTCCTTTTGTTTTTAGTTTCGCGTTGTTTTCGACTATGATAGTTCCGTGGTGGCAAAGTTCAATTTTTGTTGTTTTGTCGGCATTGTCTGTGGATGTTTTTTCCTGCGGGAACGATTTTTCGTACACACTGGCTTCGCTGCCGTTCGCATTTTTGATTCCGTTGTCATCGGTATGGATGAGGAAGAATCGTCCTCCTAAAGTTTTGCTCCCTTTATACGGCATTATTCCGTCCGCTCTTTTTTTTGTCATATATATTTTATCGGCGTCCGTTTTCGCGAGTCCCAATTACTATATGTTTTTCTTGTCCATGCCTGTGTATCTTTTGGCGGGCGGGGCGTTTTTTTTTCTGAACTCTTTGTTTGTCGGGGGGCTTGGCATAAGGGAGCCTGACAGGAGGGTTTTTTAATGGGGAGAATTCTATTGTTGTTTTTTGGGCTGTCGTTTTTTTACGCGGTTTTGCTGGTTGGTTTATGGAATGAGCAGGTTCGCTACGGAAAGGAGAGGCGCGAAAGCATCTCGAAGCAGTCAATAAGACGAATCCGCATTCCCGGCGCGAGAGGAAAAATATTTGCGCGAGGCATGGAAAAACTGGCCGATGTCAAGACGGGCAGGTCTCTGGTTTTTCATCTTTCAGAAATGAGAAGGCCGGGCAAACTGAAAAACACAATAGAGCACATAAAGTCAAAAATAGATCAGATAGCCGGGTTGACCGGGCGGGAGATAAAAATAGATGAAAAGAAGATAAAATACCACATATACTACACTCCGGCTCTTCCTATGACAGTGATTGAGACATTGAATCCGCCTGAGCTTGCGAAAATCGCAGAAATATATCCTCCTATTGAAGGGCTTGAGATAAGCGTGAAGTCCCTGCGGTCTTATCCGTACGGAGACATGTCCGGCCACTTTATAGGTTACGTGGGGAAGGAGGACCCGGTCATGGCGCAAGACAAGGAAAAGTACTTTTATTATGTTCCGGACTATACGGGGAGAAGCGGGTTGGAAAAGCTTTTCGACTCGCAGATAATATTAGCCGGGGGGATTGAGATAAGAGGCTTAAAGGCGCTTCCCGGAGCTTCTTTAGTCAGGGTCAACACGCAGGGTTTTGTGTTTGAAACTGTTGAGACGATGATAAGTCCCGAAGACGGGAAGAGCGTCGTGTTGAGCATTGACCTTAAAGCGCAAAAGATAGCGGGAGAGATGCTTGCCGGGCTACGCGGCGCATTTGTTCTGCTTGACGCCGGGAGCGGCGAAGTTCTCGCGATGCATTCATCTCCGGCTTTTGATCCGGGGTTGTTTGTTCCATCAATAAAATCCGGAGATTACTCCAGGCTCGCCGGCGATGCCGGAAGACCTTTTGTCAACAGGGCGATTAGCTCCGCTTATACGCCCGGTTCGATACTAAAGCCGTTGGTGGCGTTGGCTTTGATGAAGAGCGGAATCCGTCCCGATGAGGAAGTGGATTGTATAGGCTACTCCCAGTTTGGCCGGCAGAAGGTTCGCTGTTGGAGGACTGAAGGACACGGGCGTTTGGCGATGCATGACGCGATAGAACAGTCATGCAATTGTTATTTCATGGAAATGTCGGGACGCGCCGGTTTTGATGCGATGAGAGCGGTATTTCAGGATTTTGGCATCGGCTCAAAAACGGGATTGGAACTTTCGGAAAATCCGGGGCTTTGTCCGTCAAGAGAGTATATGAAAAAAGTTTATGGACAGAAATGGAATGTCTTTGACACCGCTTTGTTGGGTATAGGGCAGGGGATAATTCTTGTAACGCCGCTTCAGGTGGCCGAATATATGGCGTTGATTGCAAACGGCGGCATTGCCTATAGACCGCATTTGCTTAAAGCCGTTTATGATTCCGATGGGACTTTGATTATCGAAACCAAAGGCAAAGAGCCGCGTTTTTCAGCTGATATGGACGTTGCCTGTTTTAATGTCGTAAGGGAAGGAATGTTTCGGGTTGTTCACGGCGAGATGGGAACGGGGAAAAAGGCTGATTCGGAGAAGATTGCGGTCTACGGCAAGACCGGAACCGCCGAATTTAAATCGGGAGAGCAGAAAAGAAAGAACACATGGATGGCCGGTTTTGCTGAAAAAGACGGCGGGAAATACTCATACGCTTTGCTTGTCGAAGACGGAATAAGTGGCGGCTCCACGTGCGCCCCGCTAATTAAACATTTTTTTAACACATGGATTGATTGATTTTTTTTTAAACGATGTTATTGTCAGGAACTTAGTTTAAATTCGCCCGATTGAACCGCAAAACTTAGGTAAAAAAAAGGTGTTGTAATGAGAGTGCTTGTAACGGGCATAATAGCCGGTCTTGAGGATGAAAAATACATAGATACGGCGCTAAATCACGCGAAGGAAGAAAAGTTAGAGGTGGATTATTTCAATCTTATCGAAGAGATTGAGAGCACCGGCAACAAGAAACTTGATATGTTGCTTGGCACCACCAATTATCTTTTTGAGGTGATAAGGGAGCGCGAATACAGGAAAATAGGATACGAACTGGAAAAGAGAAGAAGCGCCAACGCCATAATAAGAGTTCCCGCCACGATAGAGTGGAACAGGATCAATTTTAAATTGAAAGATCATAAGGAGATAAAGAATTTCATAAAGCCCGATATGGTAGTTACGCTGATAGACGCCGAATGGCTGATAAGACAGAGATTTGAGAATGATCCCGGTACGAATTGTTTCCTTAGGCGCATGAAGGAACAAAAGCACACTATAAGGGATATTTTGAATTGGATGAACGAGGAGGTCAGCCTTTCCGAGGATTGGGCGGAGTGGATGGGGGTGCGGCATTATATAATTCCGACCGGGCAGGACGCCAAATCCCTCTACAAACTTGTCAAATACGGGAATATTCCGTCCTTCTACGCGTCTTATTCAATGACGCATTGCGACAAAGATGCGCGCGATGAGATCAATAATGTGATAAAAAGGCTTTCCAAATACGGGCTTGTCCTTGATCCTCAGGCGATAGAGATAGGATTCAATTACGAAACAGTGGAAGATAAAGAAGCCACATATGCTTACACTGTTCACAGGGATCTTCATTGGTTTGTCGGAAAGGTTGACGCCGTTGTGGCGGTTCACCCATATTCCGAAAGGCCTCCGCTCTCAACCGGAATGATGGACGAACTCGGTCATGCAAGAGATTATCTGAAGAAGCGCTACATGATTTTTCCTCCGCACAATTTAAGTCCCTTTACCACAGATAGTTATATAGAAAAAGGTCACATATTTTCAAATTCTGATGAATTTTTCCTCTGCCTTGAGGCTGAGGGTTTTAAGACGCTTGAATAAAAAAGTGGAGTTTATTATGCCAGAAATAGAAGTTTCATGTCCGGGATGTAATGTCGTCTTCACTGTTCCTGTCGAACTCGGGGGCGAGATTGCTGAATGTTCTGAGTGCGGAGCGGTTTTTGAAATTCCAAAAATGGAGGAGATAAAGGGGGAACAAGGATATCTTGCTGAAACAGGAACCGGAGCCATACAAGGAAAAATAACGGAGGAAAGCGAAACAGCATCAGCATCTAATACTGTCAAGCTTTCCAGAACCGGAATAGGGATGATTCCGACGCTGAAGGATTCCTTCACTTTCGGAGACGCAAGCGCTGCTCCAAGCCTTCCTCCGTCAGCTCCGTCAATTGAGTCTCTCCAATTCAAAACACAGATTCGAGGCTCATCAACGCCGCAGGCGCCGCCTCCGGTCCGGACCGCAGCTTCTCCGGCGGTTTCAGCGCCGCCGCCGCGCCCGCCTTCAGGATCGTCACCGGCAGGACAAAAGCCGGTTTTTAAAAAACCGGCGTTTTCGCCGCCGTCGGAGCCTTCTGCCGTGGCGTCGCGTCCTCAGCCGTCTCCGACCGGAACAAGCAAAGGCATTTCGCCTCAATTTCCACCTTGGGTCAATATACAAATTCGCCCTGATGAACAGGTTTACGCCTTCAGGGAGATTAAGAAAAATCCTGTCGGCGTTGCCTTGCTCCTGTCGTTGCCTGTTTTACTTTCCATCGCTGCCGTTGCCGTTGCCAAACCTGACGCGATTATTGCCTATGTTGTAATCGTAGCGATATGGATTGCCACCTTCGTCGTTATAGCGGCTGTTGCTTCCGGCAGAAAGGCATGTCTTGTTTTTACTTCAACAAGGGCAATTTTAATTTGCGGCAAAGACAGGACTGAGTTAAAGAAATAGTTTTACTTTCGCGCGCTATTTTCCACTAAAAGTTCTTGAACAAAACACGGAAAGAGGAATGACGAAGCATATTTTTATAACGGGCGGCGTAGTTTCATCGCTCGGCAAGGGGATCACCGCCGCCTCGATAGCTCTCCTGCTCAAACGAAGAGGATACAGGATAAAGATACAGAAACTTGATCCGTACCTGAATGTTGACCCCGGAACAATGTCCCCCTACCAGCACGGCGAAGTTTATGTTACTGAAGACGGAGCCGAAACTGATTTGGATCTCGGACACTACGAGAGATTCGCCGAATTAACATGTTCGAGGATGAGCAATTTTACCACCGGCAGTATATACAGAGAGGTGATAAACAGAGAAAGAAGCGGAGGATATCTTGGCAAAACCGTCCAAGTCATTCCGCACGTCACGGACGAAATAAAATCATGCATAGCGAAGCTCGACGGAAAAGATGTTGACATTGCGATAACCGAAATAGGCGGAACCGCCGGCGACATAGAATCACTCCCTTTTCTCGAGGCGATCAGGCAGTTTAGGCAGGAAATTGGGAGGGAGCACGGAATGTTTATTCATCTTACCCTTGTTCCCTATATAAAAGCCGCAGGCGAAATGAAGACGAAACCGTCTCAACAATCCGTCGGAATTCTCAGGGAAATCGGCATAATCCCGGATATGCTAATATGCCGCTGCGAATTCTCTCTTTCCCATGAACACAAGGAAAAACTATCCCTC
>JAGVIF010000522.1 GCA_020056205.1 Lentisphaeria bacterium
ACGAGTTCAGCAAAGAACGTGGTTTGTTGAACTCTTACGTTTCAGTATCATTCCATGACATCAAAAAAATCAAATAGCCGCATGCCAGTTTGTAGTAGGCGAATTTATTGGCCGTTCTTGATAACACGACAACTTGCGCTATCGCCTTCACGAAGAAGCTCTGAGGCAGCGACACGCCACCCGTGCGTGTACACGGAGGTTTCTTCACGACGCAAGAATCCGCACAGCGTTATGCCGAGCCGGTCCGCCAAGTCAACCGCCATGCCTGTGGGAGCCCCCACGGACGCCAGCAATGGAATTTTCGCGCGCGCCGCCTTGACAACTAGTTCCAAGCTGGTGCGTCCGGAGAGGAAGACGCCCGTGTTGTCAATGGCGAGACCATGCAGTAGCGCGTGTCCAATGAGTTTGTCCAGCGCGTTGTGGCGTCCGACATCCTCCTCGACATCCATGACCCGGCCATCAGTTCCAAAGGAAGCGGCGGCATGAGCGCCGCCGGTTAGAGCAAACAGCCTCTGCGAGGCGCGGACGGCGTCGGATACCCGGCACAGTTCGGCCGGGGAAATTTCAAAACAGGTGTCCACCCGTCCTAGGGCGCCAAGTATATCGTCAAGATTTTCAACGCCACACATGCCACACGATGAGGTCATGATCAGCGTTCGTTGCGGCCGATCGCCGATGCCATTCGTTCGGACGGTAATAGTGTCCCGGAAATCCGGGCACTGGCTCAGGATGGCGATGTCGTTCACGTTCTTGATCAAGCCCTCGGTGAACAAAAACCCGGCGACGAGTTCGCGGTCGCGGCCCGGCGTTCGGAGCAGTGTGTACGTGGCCTCATCAACCTGGATATGCAGAGGCCTTTCCTCGATAATGGCGGCTCTGCGGTGGAAACCGCCCGGGTGGGCCTGGTCGAATTTGACAATGTTCGTTTCCGCAACTCCCACCGTTTCAGCCTGCCGAGAGAGGCCATTCATGTCGAGACCCTCTCAATGACTGCCGCACAACACTTGTACTCGGCCGTGCGTGTCACTGTGTCACAAGCATCGTTCGTCAGAAAATTAGTAGATGTTTCGACAAAATGGAAAGGCATCCAGATGGAACCTAGCCGCACCTTGCTACCCACGCGGGCTCTGACCACGACAGATCCGCGCCGGGTCCGGACACGAACAGCGTCGGCATCCCGAACACCCAGTCGCACGGCATCGTCCTTGTGGATTTCGACAAAGTTCTCAGGTTCTTTCTGGTCAATCATTCCGGTCTTGCGCGTCATGTTGCCAATGTTGTAGTGGTAAAGCGTGCGCCCTGTTGACAGGATCATCGGATAGTCGTCGTCGAGTTCTTCGGCTGGAGTTCTGAACTTGATCACGTGGAACAGCCCTTTGCCTCTCGTAAAACGGTCCTTGTGCAGGAAACGGGTGCCCGGATCTTCTTTTGTCGGGCACGGCCACTGTAGCCCAACTTTATCAATTCGCTCATAAGAGACACCGGCCATGCTGGGGGTCAGGGCGGCCATTTCGTCCCAGACCTCGCGCGGGTGATTATAGGCCATCGGATAGCCCATGGCCGAGGAAATCTCGCAGATGATCTGCCAGTCGGGACGCGCCTCTCCAGAAGCCTTGACCGCCTTGCGAATGAGTTGAACACGCCGTTCGGTATTGGTGAAAGTACCGTCCTTCTCCGCAAAACACGCTGCCGGAAGCACCACGTGCGCCAGCTTGGCCGTCTCGCTCATGAAAATATCCTGGCAAACGATAAAATCGAGTTTTTGCAGGTTTCGCAGAACCTTGGCGCTGTTCGCCTCGCTCCTTGCCGGGTCTTCGCCCACGCAGTAAAAAGCCTTGAGCACTCCTTCGCCCGCCTTTTCAATAAAATCCGTGATACGTCCGCCGCGGTTCTCAGGCAGGGGACCGCCCCATGCCTTCTCGAACTTAAGCCGCGCCTCGGGGTCCGTGAGTTTTTGATATCCGGTCAGGGCATAATGCATCGCGCCCATGTCACAAGCTCCTTGGACGTTATTCTGTCCGCGGATGGGATTAACGCCCGATGACTCCTTGCCGATTTGACCGCACAGCATGGCAAGATTGGCGAGGTTCTGCACGTTTTCTGTTCCGCAGGTATGCTCCGTGATGCCAAGTGTGTAGAAAATTGCCGACGGGTTTCCCGTCGCATAGCAATCGGCGGCGCGCCGGATCAGCTCGGCATCCACGCCGCACGTCTCCGCCGCAGCTGCGATGCTGTATGACTTAATATTTTCGCAAAACGATTCAAAATTTTCACAGCGACCCTCAACGAACTGCCGGTTATGCAGGCCGTTGGCGATGATATGGTTCATCATGGCGTTGATGAGCATGTTGTCGGTCCCGGACCGGTGCTTGATATGGATATGGGCATGGCGCGCCATCCATATTTCGCGCGGGTCGCAGACAATCAGCCTGGCTCCTCTGCGAAGCGCCTTCTTCATCTCTATACCAATAATCGGATGGGCTTCGGTCGGGTTCGCCCCGATCAGAAAGAGCGTCTGGACATTCTGTATCTCCTCAATTGAGTTGGTCATGGCGCCCGAACCGAAGGCCGCAGCCAGTCCAGCGACGGTTGGGGCATGACAGGTGGTGGCGCATTGGTCAATATTGTTGGTGCGTCCCGCCATTCGGGCGAGCTTCTGCATGAGGTAATTCTCTTCGTTCGTGCAACGCGCCGAACTCAGGAAGGCCACCCCTTCCGGACCGTACTGGTTCCGGGCCGCGACTAGGGCATGGCCTGCTTTCGCGATGGCTTCCTCCCACGAAGCTTCGCGAAACGAGCCGTTTTCCCGGATCAACGGCTTGGTCAGCCGCTCCGGCGAGTGGACAAAATCGAAAGCGAAATGTCCCTTGACGCAGAGATTACCATCATTGACGCCCATGCCTGCTTGCGTGCTTACTCTGACAATGCGGTTCAAGCGGGGATTGACGTTGAATTCCAGCGTGCAACCAACCCCGCAATACGTGCAGGTTGTGGGAACTTTTACTAGGTCTTTTGCGCGCCCTAACCCCACGGCGGTTTTCTCGCGCATGGCGCCGGTTGGACACACCCGTATGCACCCGCCGCACAGTTCGCAGTCGGACTGGTGCAGTAGACGGCCGTGCGCCGTATTGACTTTCATGGTGATGCCTCTGCCGTCAAAAGTCAGGGCGCAGGCGCCCTG